>JBKEFO010000010.1:0-26012 GCA_046709585.1 Marivirga sp. | reverse complement strand
ACCAAAAAGATAATAGCAAATGCATATTGGTAATACTCCATCCAGTTAACAGGACCAAATACGGCCACAAGTACGGGCAAGGATCCCCCGAACACAAAAGCTCCTCCTGATGCAAGTGCTGCCTGTAACGGTTTGGCTTGTGTGATTTCATTGATGCCCAATTCATCTCTAGCGTGCGCTTCTAAAGCATTATGGGCTGTCAATTCTCCGGCCACTTGTAAAGACAAGGCCTTATTTAAACCGCGGTGTTCATAAATTTTAGCTAGCTCCCTTAATTCATCCTCTGGCGTATCTTCTAGTTCTTGTCTCTCTCTATCAAGGTCCGCATTTTCAAGATCTGCTTGTGAGCTAACAGAAACATATTCGCCCGCAGCCATAGAAAGTGCTCCTGCTACAAGTCCTGCTACGCCCGCCAAAACAATCGGTTCTCGTGTGCTACTGGCCGCAGCTATGCCTATGACTATACTGGCTGTTGACAGTATACCATCATTTGCACCAAGTATTGCCGCACGCAACCAATTACTTCTGATTACATAATGATTCTCATTTTCCATAACTATGTATTAGTCGTTTCCAGTGTACAAGCTACGGAAAAGAAAAATTATTTGAAAGTTTGTTATTTGCTTTCTTTAGGACACGAACTAGCCCCAAAAATCGTATACAAGGGACAGAAACTAACGATGCTTGTTATCAAAAATACAACAGATAAAACAATTAAAACAATCCCTAAAACACCAGAAATAATGTTTATAAAAAATAACGTAATTACAACTGCCGCAATTACTATTCTAATTAATCTGTCTACATTACCCATGTTCTTCTTCATAGCACCTTTTTTGTGTTATACACAAGATACTCAATTTACATACGACTGTTTGTAACCTATGTTACCTTCGACAGTTACTCACAATTGAATAGATAAAAGAAGGCCGATTTTTTGATTCCTTCCAGCCTGCGGAATAATAGAGATTTTATCTTGCTTCATAAATGGGTTAAAATTCTTTAATGGCTCAAAATGGTAGACCAGCTGAGTAACCAACATAGCGATACCTGCGCCCGCCAAAACATCAGATAACCAATGCTTATTGTTAAGCATTCTAAATGTAGCGGTTGTACCAGAAAAAGCAAACCCACTATAGGCCAATATTGGTGAGGTATATTGGTACTCTTTATATAATACCATGGCATTGGTGAATGCAAAGGATGTATGGCCTGAGGGAAAAGAATAGGCCTCTCCATTCGGCCTAGTTTTGTTAACCGTTCTTTTCAAACCATGTGTAACTGCGGAAACAATGGCGTTTGAAATTAGAAAATATTTCGTTTGGTCAAACCAATGGTTTTTAGCTCGAATACCAGCAATATTCGCCAACCCTAAAAGCGCAATAGGTGCATATTGCGTGTAATCATCAAGAGGAACACTATAATTATCCCCTACCTTTTCCCTGATCACTCTATTTATAGTTTTCTCAAACTGACTATTGTTTACTAATATCCCACTAATCAACAAAATACTAGGCAATAGATAGGTTTGTCTTTTATTAGGTGTTTCACGTGGAATGCTATCTCCATTGTATTGGCCGTAAAGGTTAAAACAGGTAAATATAAAAAGCAGCAAAAGTATAGGTCCTTTATTGATCATAAACTCCTACTGCTATTGGTTAACTATGGTCCTAAATGTCAGGTTAATTCTTGGAGAAGACACCTTTTTCGTTGGCGGTAACCTATGCTGCCAATGCGACTGCGTGTCACCTCTCATCAGCAGCAAACTACCATTCTCTAAAATGACATCCACTTTTTCTTTCGACGCTTTATGCTTGAAGGCAAATTTTCTTATCGCCCCTAAACTTACCGAAGCAATCGCTCCATTTTGCTCCAAGTCTTTTTCTCCATCACTGTGCCAGGCCATACCCTCACTTCCGTCGTGGTACAGATTCAATAGGCAAGAGTTGAATGTATTTCCTGACACCTTTTCCACTGCTGCTTTCAAGTTCGTGAGCACTTCGTTCCAGAATAGCGCTTGTTTAGTGTATTTTGAATACGTATAACTGAAAGGTCTGTCACCGTACCAAGCCACTTTACGCTTAGTAATTATCTCTTTACCAAAAATAAGGGCTTTATCATTTTCCCAAGGTACTTTACTCCATAGTTCCTGATAATAAAACATGGCGTCTTCCTCACTAAATATTTTTCCATAGTAATTCACCCTTCCGTTGTAAGGTAAAATGTTTTTGTCTGGCTCTGCAGGAAGATCAAATAGTGCTATCATAATTAAGAAAACACTGCCTCCTTATAAAATGTTAATCGCTCTCCGTTGATGGGGTGATTAAAGCTAATCCTGGCTGCATGAAGCATCAGCCTTTCATCCTTTTTACCATAAAGCGTGTCACCAACGATGGGCGCATCCAAGCCCGCTGGGTGAGCTGAATGTACCCTTAGTTGATGTGTTCTCCCTGTGATAGGCATAAATTGTATGAGCGTCCTATTATCACTATGCCCTAGTACCTGGTATTGCGTAACAGATTTCTTTCCCTTATCTATACTCACCATTTGCATGGGACGATTAAACTCATCTACCGCCAATGGCAAATCAATTGTTCCTCGCTCTTTGGTGATTTTGCCTTCCAACAGGGCAACGTATTCTTTCTGGATAGTCTTATTTATAAATTGTTGCTGTATAATTTTATAGGCTTCAAGAGACTTAGTAATAATCATAAGCCCAGAAGTAAGCTTATCTAAGCGGTGTGCCACCATCGGGCCTGTAGCATCAGGAAATAAAACACGCATTCTCGACGCCACCGCATCACTAATTAATTTTGACGGTATGCTCAGTAAACCCGCAGGTTTATTGATGATCAATAATTCTTCATCTTCAAACAAGGTTTCAATTATATTATCGTCTGCATTATAGTTGAGCATAGGGTCGTCCTCGACAGTAAGACCTTCTAGCATATGCCCTAAAATCGGTTTACACTTGCCTGCACACGCAGGATAATACCTTCCCTCTTTTCTTAGCTGTGACTTAGGCGTTTTTCCCCACCAAAACTCTGCCATGGCCAGTGGTTGATATCCGTTTGAATATGCATGCTGTAAAAGCTTTGGTGCCGCACAATCTCCCGCACCACCTGGCGGTGGCCCCAAAGGCTCAAATATTTTCACTAAACTTTTAGTTTTACCCTTTGCATTGAAAAATTGGTATTGATCAAAAAGCTGCTGTTGTAGCGAATGGGATTTTTGCTTTCTTCCTTTTTTCAATGCCTCTATTTCATTCTCAAATTGCGCAAGCTTTGATTGCAATTTTCCAATTTTCCTGTTCCAAGCCTCATTAAGCTTCTTATAATCGAAGTGTATATCTATACTTTCCTGATCAAGTTGTTTTTTTGCCTCTTCATAAGCACTACTCGACAAGGAATCTAAAGCGACCCGTTTTTGTTTCCTATTAGCTTTTCGCGCATTTTTTTGTGCTCTTTTCTCTTCTACCTCACTTGCTGCTTTCTTTTTTAAAAGCGCCATCTCCTTTTGAAGCCTTAGATATGCCGGCTGCTTTTCCAGCTTTATAAGCTTTTGATTGATTTGTTGAAGCAAAGCCTCCCCTTTCTTAAAAAAATCCCCTACTTTTAATCTATTATGAACAGATGGCACAAAAGAAATAGTATGTTTATAATCCTCCAGCTGACCAGAAAAGGCCACTAAATAACCCACTTTACCGACACTATTTCTTACTACCAAAACACCATACATTTTACCAGCCAACTCTTTTCCATTATAGAATGTCGACAAGCTTTTCTGCAAATGTTCCGATGCAGTTTCAGCTAAAGGATGTGGTTCATAGGCGAAAGGAAAGGTAAATTTTTCCGGTAGTTTTTCTGTTAATTCTAAATCCGAAAAAGAGGTAAAATACTGGTCTGGCATAGCGGTTTTATTATTGCACTGCAAAAGTAGTCGCTATTTGGAAATAAAAAGCATTTTTCTAGACCTAAGTGCTAACTAAAGATAATTATTCGAAACATGAACCCCAGTTCGTTTAAGAAGAAGCCGCAGCAAATGCTTCGATAATTCTCGATGAAGGACAGTTCAATATGGTTTCATTCATCATCAAAATAGATTCATTTTGGTCATTCAACGGTATCATTTCTATTTGATATAGGCTCACCAGTTTATTTATAAACGCTTCTTTATCTACACCTTTAGCAATTTTTATGGTATAGATGTTAGTTCCGCTCTCCACTGCTTTTACTTCAACCTTTTCAAGCTCATCTAGACCTTTTACAACTCTATTCGCTTTTTCCACCACTAGCAAAAGGGTCTCTTCTATGGTCTTCAATTTTTCTAACGCCACAGCAGCATTCATCCAGTTTTGATAAATGGTGCCTCCATGGACTTTAATCAAGTGAGGAATCTTATCTATAAATGATCTATCTCCACAGAGCATAGCACCGCCTGCCGCTCCCAAATATTTATATAAAGAAATATATACCGTATCGAAAGGCAATGAATATGCTTTGATAGTAGTGCCTGTCCATGCTGACGCTAAAAATAAACGCGCTCCATCAAGGTGCATTTTAATATCGTTTTGTTTACAAAACTGGCTAATGGCCTCAATTTCTTTTAATGGAACCGTTGCGCCCATCTTCCTTCGGACAGGGTTTTCTATTGATATGACTCCGACACCACTTTTAAATACTTCTTTGCTTGACAAACTATCGATAGCGGACGCCAATTCACCTGCTGTAAAATATACCGCTTCTTCCGCTAATGGCATTAAGCGCTTCCGAAAAACCGCTTGCGCAGCATCTGCTTCATCTCTATAAATATGACTGGAATCCTGAACAAAAACTTTCGTTTTCTCTGCGCTTAGCTGCGAAATTGCCAACTGATTTGCCAGTGTGCCTGTGGGAATATAAATAGCCGCCTCTTTACCAGTGATATCAGCAAAAGCCTCTTCCAGTACGGCTACTACTCCCCCTTTGCCATAGGTGTCTTTGTTTATTTCTACGTCCTCGTCTATTAGACGCAATTTGTCTATGTACTCCGTTGGACTTAGACTTGCTCCATCTCCTATAAAAGATACTGATTTATTATTTTCTAATTTGTCGCCAACATTAACAAGAGGGCTGGCCCTTAGCGATACTGGTAGAAGTAACGGAATGGCGGAAAGGCTTGTGGCCTTAAGAAAATTTCTCCTATCTAGTTTTTTCATGTCTTCTAACTTCAATCAGAGAAAAACAAATTAGTATTCCCCTCTTATTTTACAGCGTCCTGTAAAACCCTATTACCGGTCAATCTTCGTTTGTTTGCGCTCAAAGCTACGGTAATTCATTTGCAAAAGCCACCAATAGACAAGACCCGGCTACATCAATGTTTATCCCAAACCATTTCATTCTAGCTTGACAAGGCCTAATCTGGCCATGTTTGCTACTTCTTTGGTTTGCTATTTTTCTCGACTTATGATGGCGCAGTATGTTTTTTGCTATCTGTCTAAAAACTTTCTTTAGGCATAAATTTCCTCAATCTCTTGCGAAAAATGTTCTTTAATAATTTTTCTTTTTAAGCTTAATTTAGCCGTTAATTCTCCGTCTTCTACTGTCCATAACCTTGGCAAAAGTTTGATTTTTTTGATCTTTTCCCACTGCGCGAAGTCATTATTGGTCTGTTCAACTTCTCTATTAATCTTTTCGACCACTTTTGCATCATGAATCATTTCTGCATTGGTTGAATAGGGTATCTCTTTATGCTTACAATAATCTTTTAAAGCAACGAAATTTGGTATAACCAGGGCTGCTGGAAAATTTTTACCATCACCAATAACCATTACTTGCTCTATCAATACGGACTCCTTTAATTTGTTTTCTATTAGCTGAGGTGCTACATACTTGCCACCAGAAGTCTTGAACATTTCCTTCTTTCTATCAGTGATTTTAAGAAACCTACCTTCTACCATTTCTCCAATATCCCCGGTATGAAACCAACCTTCAGAATCTATTACCTCCGCTGTCTTTTCTGGCTGGTTATAATACCCTTGCATCACATTTGGTCCTTTTATGCAAACCTCACCATCTTCTGCAATTTTTATAGTCACGCCCGGCAATGCAGGTCCAACAGTACCTATCCGTATATCTTCTTTATTATATCTATTAAAAGAAATGCCTGGTGATGTCTCTGTTAGTCCGTAGGCTTCCAATACTGGGATTTGTGCGCTCCAAAAGATCGTTGCCAACCTCGGCTGTAGAGCAGCACCACCGCAAGCTATGAGCTTTATATTACCCCCTACAGCTTCTCTCCATTTGCTAAAAATAATTTTATTAGCTATTTTCAACTGCAGATCATACCAGAAACCTTGGCTCTGTTGCAGGTCGAATTTATGTCCTAACCTTAAAGCCCAGAAAAATAAACTCTTCTTTATACCCTCTAACTCCAAGCCCTTACCGACAATTTTGTCATAAATCTTCTCTAACAGCCTTGGCACAGTAGTAAACATATCAGGCTTTATCTCTTTAAGGTTATCCCCTATTAATTCTAGGCTCTCAGCATAATACACAGAAATACCTCTCAGCATATAGAAGTAAAAGCAGGTACGTTCAAAAATATGACATAAGGGTAAGAAACTTAAGCTTCTATGTATCCCCTTATCGGATGGTAGGTTCTCATTAACAGCTATGGCGTTTGTTAAAATGTTATTATGCGTCAGCATTACACCTTTCGGATTACCAGTTGTTCCTGATGTATAAATTAATGTTACCAAATCGCTATTGTATACTTTTTCTCGATATGGCGCCAAGTCCACAGCATTACTTTTGCCTTTTTCAATAACTTCCTGCCAGTGAGGAACTCCTGCAATGCTATCGAATGCATAAACACCTTTAAAAAAAGATAGGTCCTTGCCTGCATTTTTCACCTTTGTGACCAAGTCATTATCTCCAGCAAAAACATATTTTACTTCTGAATCTTCAAATATATAGCGATAGTCCTTTTCTGTAATAGTTGGATACATTGGTACGCTAATAGCTCCGATTTGCTGCAAAGCAAAGTCAATAAAATTCCATTCCGGACGATTTGCAGAGACAATCCCTACTTTGTTATCTTTCTCAATACCCAGTGCGAGAAACCCGCATGATAAGTTATTAACAATTTCTACTACTTCTTGTGTACTGTATTTTTTCCAAACGCCATCCATTTTGAAGCATACAGCGTCTTCAATTGGGTTGTTTTCTAATTGATTGTGCAGAAAGTCGAATAATCTTGTTGGTTTCATATGGGAGTCGTTTCTATTTTACTATAGCATTATTATACATCGTTCAATACGTAAACTAATATAAGAAATTTTAATTTACAAAATCTCCTCTTATCGTTCGGAAACGTTTTCTCGCTTCGGCAACAAAGAGGCTGCCTGGGTATTCCACTAATAACCTCTGATATAACTCTTTGGCCTTTTCTTTATTATTTAGTTGGTTATCTAAAATACTCGCCCATTCAAATAGTGCGTCATCACTTAATATATCGTACGGAAGTTCTTCTACTATTTTCTGTAATATTACTGCTGCTTCCACATAATTACCTTTCTTAATTTGAATTTTTGCGTTCAACCAATACAGCTCATCTAATATCGGATGCTCTAGGTACCTAGGTAGTATTTCAATAATATTCGCCTCCGCTTCCACTAGTTTATTTTGATATAATAATAAATCGATTGCTGCATAGTCTCTTAAAGCAGATTGTGCGGAATCCAAAATTGTGTTGTTTTTAATAAGGATACTTAGATCAATCGCATTATTGGCAATCTCTCGTCGTGTAGCTTTTTTTAAGATACTCAAATGTTCTTGTGCCAATTTAAAATTACCAGTGTAAAAAGAAACCTTCGCGTTTTTTAACTTTGCGAGCTCTCCAATACTTTCGTTTTTATTAGCTTTTTCTACCTGAGAATATAAGAGTGTTGACTCCCAGGGTTCATTAATTATGATGTAGATATCTGCAAGGTCAATTTTAGCCTGTGCATTTAACTTTGAGTCGGTTTGAGGATTCTTAATTATTTCATTAAGAATTGAAATGGCTTCCGTCGTTTCATTAATGTAAAATGCATGTAGCAGCGCCTTTTCCCTATATGCTGCTAAAGTATATTGATTTAAACCTAACTCAGTTATAAACTGCTCATAGTCGCCAATTAGTGAACGAATTTTTAATGTATCAATTGGAAATATATTCTCAACGGATTGTTTTTTAGCTAATATCAAGTATTCCTTTGCTAGGACATAGTAAGTTGAGCTAGGATAGCTATCCACTAGGAACTGTAGTATCTCTACGGTAGATTCATATGCTTTATTTTCTAATGCAAGTTTGCCAATTTCAAATAAATTTTTTCCTTCTGTATTGTTTCTTCTATCTAATGCTTTTGCCTGAATATATGCCCCATAATAATTACTTTGCTGAAGATTTGCCCAGATCAGGATCTCTGCAAATAGATCGTTTCTAGGATCCTTTTGTATACTTATCAACATTTTCTGAATAAGTTGATCTAAGTCCGCATTTTCCTTTAAGGTCAGTTGTAGCATGCTTTTTACATAGCTTATCCTAGTAGGGGATTCAGTGGCGTACTTTAAGTATTCATCCACCATTAAATCTTGTAGATTTCTATACCTATATAAAGTGGCTAACTGTATTGCATAGGCATTTGGGTCCTTTTCCGCTTTACGTGCTGATAAGTATAGCTGTTCAGCATATGTAAAATGTTGTTTATTAACTAAGTATTGTGCCGACGCTCTAAGCAAAGCCATATTAGTAGTGATTTTACTTTTGAGCTCAACGAATACCAGATCTGCATGTGCGCTATCGTTAACAACAATATAGTGGTCTATCTCATCTACTACATACATTATATTGTCAGGCGCTTGCGCCCGAATTTTTTGTAAATAATCTTGCGCTTGCGCATTCAATTGCTTGACATGTAATAAATCTATGTAATTCTTATGGATTAGTGGAATTGCATTCCACTGATCTTCTAAACTTTGATAAAGCGCCAAGGCCTTATCATATTCACCCTGATTATAATATTCATTCGCTATCAATGCATCTTGACTAGATTGTCCTAGTGCTATTGAAATAAAACACAGGGTATGAACGATCAATATTAGTATGATTTGTAATCTCATTTTAATGTTGTTATCCACAATCCACACCTCTTTATACTTTATAAGATTTATTTAATCCAAAACCTCTTTATTATTAATCGTGTGGATATGTTTATAAAATTAATTTTTATCTGTTGCTTATCTCAATTGTTTATAGTTTCTTTTTTAGCGTGTGTTTATTCACTTGCAATTATTTAATGGTTAAGTAATTAACAGTTGACTGTGTATATGTGTATAACCTCTAATCTTATTTATCTTTCGATGTGATTTGTGGATTACCGAAATCGAAAGGTACTTATTCACTATTCGTGGCATTTTCCTTGTAAGATATCATCCATATTCTCTTAACGTATCATTAAATGTGTGTTACTTATACTTATCGCTCTTGTTATCCACACTTTGTAGGTCAATTGTAGTCTGTATGTTTATATCTAATATCTCCCAGTTGGCTTTGACGGTTATTAGCTCGTTATAGTGTAGTATCTCTTCGGATGGTTGGAGGGTCAATGGATTTCCTGAGTCCCACTTTTTATTGTTATTGGAATCTCTGATAACCCTTATTCTATATTTGCCGGGTTTGACATAGTTGAATTTATAAGATGCTTTGGTTTGCTGGCTATCTGTTAATATATATTTGTCTGTGACTAATTGAACAATGTAGTTTGTTGTGCTGTCACTGACGTTGCCTGCTATGGTGCCATAGTCTTCTATGTCCATAAATTGTAAAGAATATTTTAGGCTTGTAAGAGTGTCGCTTTCTATACCAGTGAAAGTGCCCTTTTTGATAATTAGGTAGGGTTGCAGCCTTACTGATAGCGTGCTGTTTTTGGTGGCTTGAATAGACTGTAAGGAGTCTTGTATGGTTTGTAATGTATCGGGATGACTCTCTGCTATTGATTTTTCATGAAAAGCGATAAGCGTATCCACGACCATTTTATCTAAATCTGTGGATATAGTGAGTATGTTTTTGTGTTCATTAAAGGAGAGTTGCTGCTCGGTGATGGGGAAGAGTATGATAGAGTCATTTAATCCTATATATATTGAGTCGTAATTAACTCGTTGGACGGGTTTATTAAGTAGTAATTGGAATTGTTGCTGGCCACTGATAATATCGGTCAGCGGTTTGCTAATCACTTTTAATGTTTCGTTTTGAATTTTACTTTCTCTAAAACTGATGTAGAAAGTATCTTTTATTATTTGTCCAATGGAGTCAGTAATGGTGATGACAGTTTGTATGGAATCCGTTGATAAGGACGGGAAGTTCTCTTTGTATATTGTTATTTCCTCTCGTGCCTCATTCAAGGCACTGTAAATTAGCTTGGTTGGTTGTTCTGTTGCTAGGATGTTGTAGTCGAAAAGAGGTTTGCTAATTGAGATTTTGAAGTCTTTGCCGCTGGGCCCACTATTTTTGATTTTTAGGGTATCTTCATTGCGATAATAGCTTTTGAGCTCGATCGTGACAGTACTGTCAATAAGATTGATTTTTTTATCGTGAAAGGCGTATGCTTCTGAGGAGGAATTGTTTATAAGGTTATTATTTTTGTCTAAAAATGCGTATAGTAAGTATTGACCAGATTTGACGTTAGTAATTGAATATCTTCCTGTTTGGTCTGTTGATGTAAGGTATAGTGGCTTCCCTTGTCTAAGGTTTGCTGTATCAATTGTTGAGGGATATAGGCCAACAAGGTATTCCGCTGATGGTTCATTTGTTAATAGACTTTGTATTGTTCCGTTGATCTGCATGGAGTCCAGAAAAGTACCAGTGCTAAAAGCAATGCTGGAGTTCTGCCAAATGTTGCTTTCAGTGATATCTTTTATTGCATTCCTAAAGTTTAGTGTATAGGTGGTTGAGTCTGTAAGCTGACTTTTAAAAGTTAATGTTAGCTGATTCTTCCGTTGGGAGTATTCATAGCTAGCTTCTGTGAGAGGTGTTATGAGTAGTTCTTTTTGCAGTTGATCAGCCTTGATCCACTCGTCGAAAGTTAAGGTAACCGTTTGTTGATTGTATTCAATCGATTGGTCAAGTGGGGTGGAAATGACTAACTGAGGTGGTGTTTCGTCTTTGAGGCCTCCCATAGGATTGCTAACTGAGGCGCAGCCAATAATGATTGCAAGTGCGATTGTTGTTAGTATGCGATATGTCATTTCCTAATCTCGAAGATGATACTTGAGTAATTATTTTTATGCTGCTTTGCGTAATGATTTGATTGTAAGCCAGTTATAAGTGATTTGAGCAGATTGCTGCTGCCAGTTTTGTACTTATTGCTAAGCATACTTATATAAAATGAGTCAAATTTCATTGGATGTACTTTCTTTACTTTCATACCGTGCTTCATGACAAAGGTCTTCATTGATTCTTGGTTAAAATGGTATAGATGCCTGGGTACATCGTAAGCTGCCCAATGTTCCTGAAAGAGATTGTTATCAAAGGAGTCTACATTTGGTACAGCAATCAACATCTTGCCTTTTTCTTTGAGTAGGGTCTTGAGCTTTATAAATACTTCATTTACATCGTGGACATGTTCTAACACATGCCATAGAGTAATAAGGTCGAACTTTTCATTATTGTCAATGATTTTTGATAGATCACTATGGATTGTTATGCCTGTGCTTTTCTCGGCTAAATTTCTGGCTGCTGTATCAGGCTCCAATCCAGTTACTCTCCATCCTGCCTGCTCTATAGCTTTCAAAAAGTAGCCAGTTCCTATGCCATAGTCAAATATTTTACCGTTCTTTCTATTAGTGATAGTTTTAATTAGCTTTATTTTTTGGGCCGTGCTGTAATTTCGTACTATTTTGTATAGTAAGTTAATTGGGTTGTTTCCCTTGTTGGTATGTGATATATAGTTTTGTGATTGATAAAAACGAGCGATCTGTGAGTGGTCAGGTCGAGGATTAGTAAACTGAAAATTACAGTTATCGCATAGCATTATAACAAATGATTCTTTAGATACGC
This sequence comes from Marivirga sp., assembly GCA_046709585.1. Taxonomy (GTDB): domain Bacteria; phylum Bacteroidota; class Bacteroidia; order Cytophagales; family Cyclobacteriaceae; genus Marivirga. Next base: position 13,937 of record JBKEFO010000010.1, on the reverse strand, counting down.
TGTGGTCTTTAATAACACTATGATTGGTAATGTTATCACTGCTGCATACTGGGCACTCTTTTAGTTTCTCATACATATATTACCTTCCAATATAGACCATTAATATTGATACGTCGGCAGGACTGATGCCACTTATGCGTGATGCCTGTCCAAGTGTTTGAGGCCGTATTTTCTTAAACTTCTCCTTTGCTTCAGATGATAATGCTGGTATTGCTGCATAGTTTATATGATCCCCTATTTTTAGGTTTTCTAAACTGGCCATCTTTGCTGCTAGCTGACTTTCTTTCTCGATGTAGCTTTCGTATTTAATATTAATTTGTGAGGCTTCTAGTAAGGAATCTGAATATTTATTTAAATAATTTGAGAGATTGATCTCTAGGTGCTTTAGCTCATGATATGAGATTTCAGGGCGCTTTAGTATATTGTAGGCAGCCGTTGTCTCTTTAAGTGGAGCGGAGTTAATATTGGCTAACGCTGAATTGGCTTCCTTTGGTTTTACTTTGAGTATCCTTAGGTCTGCTATTATCTGATTTACACTTTTATCTCTGTTCTCAGCTTTTTGTAATCTCTGATCAGAAGCTAGTCCGATTCTATGCCCTATTGGTGTGAGTCTAATGTCTGCATTGTCCTGGCGTAATAAAATTCTATGCTCTGCACGTGATGTAAACATACGGTATGGTTCGTCAGTACCTTTGTTAATTAGGTCGTCAATGAGAACGCCTATGTATGCTTCAGACCTCCCTAGTATGAACGGTGCTTGATCATGTACATTTTGGTGCGCATTGATACCAGCCATTAAGCCCTGACATGCAGCTTCTTCATAGCCTGTGGTGCCATTAATTTGGCCAGCAAAGAAGAGGTTATTTATTAATTTGGTTTCTAACGTTGGTTTCAACTGTGTTGGTTGAAAAAAGTCGTATTCAATTGCGTAGCCAGGACGAAACATTTTAACGTTTGCAAAGCCGGCTATTTCTTGCATTGCTTTGTACTGAACCTGTTCTGGTAGTGAGGTGGAGAATCCATTAACATAGATTTCAACGGTATTCCAGCCTTCAGGTTCGACGAATATTTGGTGTCTGTCGCGTTCAGCGAATCTATTTATTTTATCTTCTATCGATGGGCAGTATCGTGGACCAAGTCCTTTGATGCGACCGTTAAACATAGGTGATTGTTCAAACCCGGATTCTAGGACTTCGTGTACTAGTGGATTGGTATAAGTAATATGGCAGCTGCGCTGTTTTGTTAGCGGAGCTGTTTCATCTGAAAAGGAAAATTTCTCAGGATGTAAGTCTCCTGCTTGTTCTTCCATTTTAGAGTAATCTAAGGAGCGCCCATCTACTCTTGGCGGAGTACCTGTTTTCATTCTACCGGATTCGAATCCAAGGGAGACCAACTGTTCAGTCATACCTTTGCTTGCTCTTTCGCCTGATCGCCCTCCACCAAATTGTTTTTCGCCTATGTGAATAATGCCATTAAGGAATGTTCCATTTGTAAGTACAACCGATTTCGCCCTAATTTTAATACCCATTCCTGTTTCAATGCCACAAGCACGGTTATTTTCTACAATAATGCCTGTGACCATTTCTTGCCAGAAGTCTACATTAGGTGTTTGTTCTAAGCGTAGTCGCCATTCTTCAGCAAAACGCATTCTATCGTTTTGTGTTCTGGGGCTCCACATGGCAGGGCCTTTAGATTTGTTGAGCATCCGAAATTGTATCATAGACTTGTCGGAGACGATTCCTGAGTAGCCACCTAGGGCATCTATTTCTCGTACGATTTGTCCTTTAGCTACACCACCCATGGCTGGGTTACATGACATATGCGCTATAGTGTTCATATTCATTGTTGCCAATAGGACAGAAGAACCCATATTGGCCGCCGCTGCTGCTGCTTCACAACCAGCATGCCCCGCTCCTACTACTATTACGTCGTATTCTTTAAACATATTTTTATGTGCTGTTCCACGTGGAACATTTCTATTTTGTTTTACAATGTGTTTCACGTGGAACAGATAGTTATGTTCCTTATTTAATGTTTCACGTGGAACACTTATAGTCTATTTTATTTTTAACGCTTGGTTTTCTGCAGCTCTCATCTCTGTTTTATCCTTCTCTGTTTTATCCCTAAATCCGATTAAGTGTAATAAGCCGTGGGCCATTACACGATGTAGCTCATTCTGATAAGCTGTATTGTGGTTAATTGCATTTTCTTCCACCCTTTCGATACTTATATATATATCAGCTTCAATGGCGGCATTAGCATTTTCCCTACTGTCAAATGTTATAATATCTGTAAAAGTGTCGTGCTGTAGGTACTCGATATTCATTCTATGTAGGTAGCGATCGGAACAGAAAATGTAGTTGATCCCAGCAATAGATTTAGAGTGTTGATGCGCAACCAGGGCCAACCATTTTTTTGTAGAGGTCAATGATCGTAAGTCGATCTTGACATCTTCTTTAAATAATTGTATACCCATATTAGTCAAGGTAAAAACTAAGTCTTATTTTCCTGCCCTCTTCTAGAAATTCTAGTTCATCCGATAGTGCCTTCATCAGGAAGACTCCTCTACCTCCCGGCTTATCAATATTGTCCGGTGCTGTTGGATCGGGTAGTCCGTTGTAGTTGAAGCCATTCCCTTCGTCTTCAACAAGAAAGACAATAGTGTTTCCTTCCATTTGGAGTGACAGATTGACATTCTTGCTAGTGTCATTGTTGTTGCCATGTATGATTGCATTGTTGACGGACTCTGTTACGGCTATCATAATGTTTCCGTAGATGTCATCATTAAGAGACAATCGGTCCTTTGCATTATCTATAAAGCTTTCAACGATCCTGATGTTTTCCGCTAGTGATGGGATACTTATGCTGATTTCTTCCATGCTGAATTAATATCTGTTAAAATCGTTTTTAGTTATTTTCACTTTTTATTCTCTTATAATACTCAACTAATGCGTCCTTGTAGTAGGGGGATAAACTAGGTGGAGTGGCATTTAGTTGCTCTATTTCTGTTTTTCTTTTGTTTAGATACTCTTCTATGATCCTTGGGGTTCTTTTGTCAGTGTAGTTTTTGGCTGTTTGCGCTTCTCTTTCGTTTTCTTCTTCTTGCTCGTTGCTGGCATTCTCAGCCTCTAGTAGCTTGGTAACTAGTCGTTCTTGTCTGTTAATTAATTCAGTGTTCAAGCGCTTATTGACCAAACTTTCCTCTATAGCCTCCATTTCTTTGATTATATCGCTTATCCCGTCTCCTCCAGGCTTGCTACCATCATCTGAATTTTTAAGCAGTTCGTCGGTTAATTTTCGTAGACGTGCCTGCTCTGCAGCTATCTCTGCCAAGCCCTCGGCTAGCTCTCTGCCAGATTTCTGTCCGTCTGATAGTTGCTGGGTTTTTTGATTAATAGATTTTTGCATTTCCGATGGACTGGCTTGTTGATCGTTGGCGCTTTGTTGGCCTCCCTGTGACTGCATTTGCATTTGCATCTGTTGAATTATATCATCAAGTAGTAGGGCAAGGTTGTTGGTGTGCTCCATTGATTGTTGTTGGTAGCTGACAGCTTTATTGTCTTCCCTTATTTGAAGGGCTGTGATGGTGTTATCGATGCTTTCTTTAAGACCGGACATTTCTTTGGTCACGATTGCTTCGATTTGAAACACCCTTTTGGCAAGAGCGGTAAGACTATCCTCTATTATCTTCCCATCATCCTTCAAGTTAAGTTGTCTTTCGGATAAAATGAGAAACCGTGGGTCACTGGCATTGATTTGCCGTAAAGAGGACATAATGTCTTCTTGACGGAAAGAGAGCTTCAAGAGGTTGTCCACTATGTCTCGTAAATTATCTACATTTTCTTTTAGCTGTTCACCTTGCATCCCTGCTTGCATTTGCTGCATTGTTTCAGACATTTGTGACATTTTTTCGCCGGAGCGCTGCTGAGATTCTTTAGCATCTTCCCCATTTTGCAGGTTTTGTATGCTTTCTTGTTGTGATTGATCAATTTCGTTCTCTAAAGACTTTGTGTCTTTGATGGCAGATGGTCGGTCTAGTTGCTGGTTTTTATCTTTTAAGTCGTCTAGTTTTTCTTTTACTTTCTCAAATGCGTTATTGATTTCTTCTTGCTCATCCAAAACAGTATCGGTATTTTTTGCGCTATCGCTCGCCAAGTTCTTTTGTTCTTTTGCCAACTTCTTAAGATCCCTATTTGTCTCTGAGAGTGCGTATTCGATCTCTAGTCGTTGAAAAAGTTGCATCAGTCTTTCAAGTTCTTTAAGCTTGTTTTTCTGTTTTTTGTTGAGTTCTGAAGCGGATTCTTGCAATTCGTCGCTTTTATCTGTCTTTTGAAGTAGTTCATTGATTTTTTCCATCAGCTCCTTTTCTTTATTCGACTGCATCTCACCTACTCGTTCTAGTAGTTCTTTGTTCTTTTCTAGCAGCTGCTCATTTGGGTCGGAGAACTTTTCTCTTTTATTGGCATTTTCAATTAGCTGATCCTGGATTCGCTGTAATTTATTATTTAGTTCTTCGCTTTGTTCTAAGATCGCCTTAATCAGTTGTTTGTCATCAAAGCTAAGTGCTTGTTTAGTCTTTAGAATTTCATCAAGCTTAGTTAATTGATTTTCTAGATCTTTAGCTGTTGATATTGATTTAACAAATTGATTATCAGTTTGTTGACTTGATTTGCTAATCGAAGTGCTGATGGTTTCTTCTGTCGGGTACTTTAGTTGGAATAGCACACTTTGACTACTCTTTGGTCCTTGTAGCTGGTCGTTATCCCAAACCTCCGTATAGTAGGTTAATTGATCATTTGTATCTTTAAAAACAGAATCTATGGACCAATCGAAAAAGTATTTTTGTGAGTTGACATCCTTTGTAAATGGAATGTTGACTGATATAAACTGCCTGTTTTTATTATCACTTTTTGATGTACTATAGAACAATTTAAGAGTAGTAAACCCATAATCATCGCCAATTTCGCCTTCTATTATGATAGTGCTGAAATAGGTGCTGTCGACAATAGGTTGTAAGTCAATTTCGGGATGATTGTCAGGAATAACAGTTATCTTTTGTTGCCCACTCTGTTCTTGTTGCTTTTGTTTATTCTCTATGTTGAACTGATACTTAAAGTCTTGAATTGCTGCTTTAGAATAAGTATATAAGTCGTTAGCTCCTGCTAAGTCATCAGTAGAAATACCGTTATCCTGCTGCATGAGTACAGATACCTTATTGGCGGACTGTGTATTCAGTGTCCATTTCAACTTGGTTCCGGCAGGAATGTTAAGATTAGAAGCGTTAAAAAATTTCTCGTCGGATATTTTGATGTATTCAGGATAATCCGCCTCTATTAGCATGTCTTTGATTAACGGCCTATCGCTTACTTTAATTAAGTAGGCGCTGGATTGGTAGGTACTCGCTTCAAAATGAAAAGGAATGTCCACTTGAACTTGGTTAAAGGAGTATTTGTAAAGATTTCTGGCAATTTTATCCATTAGGAATTTATTGCCTTGTTTGGAAATGTAGACTTTGTCGGGAAGACTATTACCTTCAATTCTTAATTCGACATCGAAAGTATCGCCTTTATATCCATTAAGTTGTGGTGCCACCAAGAGAAAATTGAAGGGAGCGGGAGGTGTGAAGTTTTCTTGGTACCGTAAGACGCGATAGCTGCCATCTTTTATTATGTCAGGTGAGCTTAATCTCACAAAGAAGAGAATGATAATTGCACCAATTAAATAGGGGGCTATTTTTCTAGTGCCTTTTTTTATAGATACACTCTCTTTAAAATTGTAATTTGCAATAAAGCGAGCATTTTGGTTGATACTTGCTCTGATGAGTGAGTTATCCTTATCTGTTCCATGTAACTGAATGATATTGAGGAGTTTATCATCAATTTTAGTATAATATTTACCTATAATCTTGGCGGCCTCTTCATCCGATATTTGCTTGTTTATAAATAGAATCTTGTAAAGCGGATACCCTATAAGTTTAATTGATATGGTAATACAAGCGAAAAGGAATATAAGTAGAAGGAATAATCGACTTGGGCTATTTAATCGAAAGGTATATTCAGTGAAACTGATGGTTAAGAATACCGCCAATATTATCGCGGAACCCACGAGCACACCTTTTACCAGTTTGTCAAGGTAGAATTTATGCTTAAATCCTTTTAACTGGTTTAAAACTTTAGATATGTTTTGTGCTTCACTCATTTATTACATTCAAACGATTTTATAGTATAAACGATTTCAAAATATTGAATCAAGAAACTGAAGAGAGCACAAGTTTAACAGGGCAATGGTCAGAGTGTTTTACGTTAGCTAAGATTTCAGCTCCATGTATTCTGTCTTCTATTTCCTTACTTACCATATGATAGTCAATTCTCCATCCTTTGTTATTATTCCTAGCGTTTGCTCTGTAGCTCCACCAGCTATAGGTATCTTTTGCATCGGGATATATGCGTCGGAAACTATCGACAAAGCCATTCTTGAGAAAATCCGTAACCCAAGCCCTTTCTTCTGGTAAAAACCCTGAACTATTCTTGTTTCGGGTGGGGTCATGAATATCTACTGCTTGATGACAAATATTGTAATCACCGCTAATAATTAGGTTAGGATGTGAAACTTTTAAGTCTGCAATATATGCTTGAAAATCGACAAGCCACTTTATTTTGAAAGCCTGTCTCTGCTCTCCACTGGAGCCACTTGGCATATAAGTACTCATAATGGAAAAAGTCTCAAAATCGGCTCTAATTACACGCCCCTCGCGGTCATAGATATCTATGCCGCAACCAACCTCAACATGCTTAGGCTTGACTTTGCTAAAAATAGCAACACCACTGTATCCTTTCTTCTCAGCAGAATGCCAATAAATATGGTAGCCGAGGTCTTTAAAAACAGCTAAGTCTACTTGGTCTTCATTGGCTTTCAGTTCCTGAAAGCATATAATGTCTGGGTTTTCAGCAGCCATCCATTCGCTTAGCCCTTTTCTTTCGGCTGCGCGAATGCCATTAAGATTATAAGATACTATGTTCATGTTTTTCTTTTTTAATCCAACTGCGTTTCCTGCTCAAAATACTCAAGAATCTGCATCTTTAGTAATTTTTCCTGTTCTAATAAATCAAAATGAGGAACCGCTTTAATTAATTTCCAATGCGGCCACCCCTGATCATCTGTCCCTTCTAATTCATAAAAGCCAGATAAACTCAACAATTTACAAATGGCAATGTGCAGTAGATCTTGCTTTTCTTCTTTACTAAACGCTCTTGGTCCTTTCCCTAGTTCCTGAACGCCAATTAAAAATAAAATGGCATTCACGTCTTTAGGCTTTCTTCCTATAACCTCTTTCAACTTAAGTCTCAAGGCTTGCCAATTTCTTTCTAATTCGAGGTCTTTTTTGTACATGATTATTTTTCCCCTGACTCTTTAAGTGCTTCCCAGTATTCAACGGCTCGTCTCAGATGTGGAATAACAATAGTGCCACCAATTAAGTTAGCAATAGAAAATACCTCGAATACTTGCTCCTCAGTTACTCCCAACTCATAGCACTTACTTAAATGGTATTTTACACAATCATCACACCTGAGGACCATACTAGTGGATAAACCAATCATTTCCTTGGTGACTTTGTCCACAGCCCCTGCTGTAAAAGCATTGGTATCAAGATTAAAAATTCTTTTAATAATCTTATTGTTCGACCCAACTATCTTGTCGTTCATGAGTGAACGATATTCATTAAACTCCTCTACTTTACTCATATAACTGTAATTGTTAAAAGTATGATTTACAAATAGCTTAAAATATTGTAAATTAACCCTCAAAGGTAGTCTTAGATATGTTTCAAAGCCAATCATACAGCGTATTATTGAATGATTTTGTATCATTATTTTTCCCCAATTATTGTATGGGCTGCAATGTTACATTAAGCCCTTCGGAAAAGGTAATATGCCTGCACTGTAAATCTGAAATACAGCAAACGAACTTACATACAATGCAGCCGAATATACTACACCAAAGGTTTTACGAGCTACCTTCCCTAAGATATGCATTTGCGTATAGTTGGTTTCAGCAGCAAGGAGCATTGCAGAAAATGCTACATGCATTGAAATACAAAGGCCATGCGGAAGTGGGTATTTATTTGGGCCGATTATACGGGACAATTCTCCTGGAGACAGGCTATGCGGAAATGATTGATTATATTACTAGTGTTCCCCTGCACTACCTTAAATACAGGAAAAGAGGATATAATCAGAGTGACTTGATTGCTGAAGGTATAGCTGAAACAAGTGGAATTCCTTTTCGGAAAATGATAAGAAAAAAGTATAGTGGTACTAGCCAAACAAAGAAACACAGGTCAGAACGCTTTGAAAATGTGGAAAACACTTTTGGAATACTGTCGAAAATGAACCTTAGAAATAAACATATATTGGTGGTCGATGATGTTTTAACTACAGGTGCAACAATGCAGGCGGCTTGTCAGCCATTAGTAGAATCTGCCGCAACGGTTTCTATATTTACTATTGCGGCAGTTAAATAAATTAGTTGTTGATGCTATTCAGCATAGAAACAACATGTGATCCAAGTGATTTGGAGACCATTTTTTTATAGGTAGTAGAATTAGTGAACCCACCATCTTTATTGAAAAAAGCAGCTATTATAGGTTCCCAGTCGGAGCCTTTTGGCATTATAAATCCGAAATTTTCACCTGTTTGATCGCCAGCCTGGTGTCGCTTTATGTTTTTGGTGTTCTTTAGAGCGGTTAAATAAGAAGAGAAATCTAAATAGGTAAAGTAGTTGCTGCTAGTATTTACCTTATCATAACATTCTTGAAATGAATTGACTGCTTCAATTTTCAAATCAGGAAATAGCGTTGCTTTGATTTCACGTGCACGGGTTTCATGGGTGGTACCCTTTTGAACAATAATAGTTTTGCCTTTAAAATCTGTGGCAATAGCGCTCATGCTATTTAAATCAGGAATACTAGAATTTGTAAGCAGTATAGATACGTTTGAGAAAAAAGAAGGGCTGAAACTCACCTCTTTTTCTCTTTCTTCAGTAATGGTTACATCTGCTAAACCAAAAACACCACCATTTCCTGCTCGAACGGAATTATAAAAAGCTGTAAAATCTATAGGATCTGAGGGATAATTGATATTCTGTTTGATTTTTACCCCATGTGTTTCTTCGGTATATTTTATAAATGCTTGCCAAATTTCATAGCAAAGACCCTCCAGTCCACTAGGTCCTTTATTGATGAATTCACCGGAGAAGTTATATGTCATAGTTACCTCCCCTGACCCAGAGGACTTAATTGACTTCCATGTATCACCCTTTAATTGTTGCCCTTTTGCCGAGGATAAGCATGACAGACAAAGAAAAACGAAAACGAATCTTAAATTGTTCATATTATTTTGTAATTACTTAAATAAAAAATAGTTATTTTTTTCTATAATACCAATGTTTATTCGATCAAAGCGTAGACTTAGCGGTTCTATATCGTCGATAGTCCAATAGCTAACATATTTGAAAAGTTATATTTTACGTATTAAGCTTATCGATTACTAACTGATGGTACTTTAAGAAAGATATATTATTTTCAAATAATATATCGATATAATCTTTCTCTTTTTCTTCCTCCATTAGTTTTTCCGCAATACTAAAAAGTACTTGCCTGCTAGAAAGTCCAGCGTTTTCAGCGATTGTTTGAATAAGCGAGACGATTTCTTTCTCATGTAGGCTATTTGCAGGTAAATGCTGAAGCTTATCGACTTCAGACTTTAGCTTTTCGACTCTGGCTAAGTTTGTAGGTTTTCGATCCAAGAAATGTTGGTCTTGCGTCATTTCTTTGGGCTGATTCTTCATAAATTCGCTTAGATCTTTCAATGTTTCTTTTTTCTTAACCATTACTAGCAGCGTTTAAAGGTGAGTTAATATCTCTTTTGCGATCACTAAAAATTCCTTTTCAGGTAATATAGTACTGAAATTAGCGTATATGTTTTTTGCTGGGACTTTTACATTCAACACAAATGCATCTAATTCTGATAAGGCTTCTTTGACGGTTGCTATTTTTGTGGCAGTATGAACCCTGTTTGGCAAGACCAAGATTTTCATTTTTGCATTATGTTTTGTAGCAGGTTTTATATCTTCAATGGTTTGATAGGTGACCAAAAGATCATTTGGGGTTAGGCTAGTTGGAACAATAACCAAGTCACTAGCAATACTTAACTTTTTGATGTGTTCATCGGTGGTTTTACCGGCAGAATCAATGAGTATAAAATCAAGATTTTTCTCCTTTAAACTCGCTATGTCTGCTAATACTGTTTTGTCTTCTGATCCAATAATTTTAAAGACAGCGTCTTCCTTGGCTCCTGTTTTGTACATTTCCATTTTACGTAATGTATTCAGGGTATAATTATTGTCTGTCTCCAACACACATAGCTTGTGGCCAAGACTGTGAAGCATTGTCGCTAAATGAATGGCACTAGTGGTTTTACCAGTGCCTCCTTTTCGAGAGATAAATGAAATTATTTTAGTCATTTTGTATTTGATTCTCAATAAAAATAGCCAACCCATAGACTATTTCCAAATGCTGCTTAAATTAGCTAAAAAAGATGATGCCCAAAGATTTTAATACCATAGAAATTAATCGACTAATAAGGGATAGAAGGTCGATATATCCGACCCAATATTCTGGGGAAAATGTGCCAGATGAAATAGTGAAGCAAATGTTAGAAAATGCAAACTGGGCACCTAATCACAAAAAGACAGAGCCTTGGCGTTTCACAGTATTTACCGCTGATGGACTTCAACAATTAGCTAAGTTTCAGTCTGAACTTTATCAAAGGGGGGCCGAAAAAAAAGGAGATTTCGATCAAGAAAAATTTAATAAGCTAGCCTCGAAGCCCTTAATGGCCAGTCATGTTATAGCTATTGCAATGAAAAGAAACCCGGTTGTTCCGGAAGTGGAAGAAATTGCGGCTGTGGCTTGTGCTGTTCAAAACATGTACTTAACAGCGACAGCTTACGGTATCGGTTGTTATTGGGGCTCAGGAGGCATCACTTATTTGGATGATGCAAAAGAGCACTTTGGTCTGCAGCCAGAAGATAAGCTATTAGGCTTTTTGTATGTAGGTATGCCAAAAGAAGGGTTGTGGCCTGAAGGAAAAAGAGGTGCCTACCAAGAAAAGACACATTGGGTAAGAGGTTAAGTGAGATATCGAAAGCATTGAGCTCTAGTACAAATAGGCACCAGCGATTAGACAATAAGTTTCCATCTAAAAGCCCAGCGCCACTTTAATTCATAATGTACTATTTGTGCTTTCTGCAGGATATTCGTTAAGTCTGCTTTTTTAAAGGCCCGCCATACAGATAAACAAGCATCGTTTTGGACCATGGAAGACCTGCTAAAAAGTTTAGTAATCCATTTGATAGAGTAATAAGCAAACCAATGTCTATGCAGATCATTAATGATGAGCGACGTTGCTTGCAATTTGAATTGATTAAACAGCTTTACTAATGTGTCTTCATTAAAGTGGTGAAGGAAGAGCGTGCAAAGCATCAGATCAAAATTTCTTGCCTTGAATCCTTCACCTAAAATGTTTTCAGCGTGAAAGCTTATCTCAGGGTAAGAACTGCAGTGTTTTGTTGCGTAGCTAATTACATGAGGATTAGCGTCAAATCCATAGCAATGGACTTTTATTTTATTTTGCCGGGCAATATCTACTATCCTTTTTAACATTTCACCACTGCCGCAGCCTAAATCCGCTATATGCCATACCTTCTGAGGTGACTTTTTTATAAATTTTTTGACAGCACTTAAGGTTACAGCATTTCCTCCGAGCCATTTGTTGATGATATCTAATTCTTTTAGCGCACGGAAAAGACTTTCGCTGCTATCAGACAGGTCATCCATTATTTCTTCTTCCTTTGATCTTTCGCTTAAATCAACCATGGCTTTTTAGTAGCATACTTTCCATTGTTAAGCCCGGACCGAAGGCAAAGCTTAATACATTTTTATTTGATTCTATTTTTTTGCGTAACCCTTCCAAAACAAATAATACCGTCGGTGAGGACATATTCCCGAATTTTTGAAGCACTTCATGTGCTACTTCATTAACATACTTCGGTAAATCTAAGCCTTTTTCTACGGCATCTAAAATCCTTTTACCACCAGGATGAATCGCATAGTGATGGATATCACCAAGGGTAAGTTGAAACTTTGTAACCAATATGTTAGTGAGTTTTTCTATTCGTTTCTCGATGATATTAGGCACATAAGAAGTGAGCTTCATTTCAAAACCCAAGTTTCCGATATGCCAAGCCATTTCCGATTCAGAGTCATCGTCAACAATACTTTCAAAACCAGTTATTTTATACAAGCTGTTTTCTGCTTTATTTGTTACTACGACACAAGCAGCGCCATCGCCAAAAAGTGTATTAGCCAATAAATTATCTTCGTTAAACTCTGCCTGGAAGTGAATAGTACACAACTCTACACAGATAATTAATACTTTAGCACCCTTATCGGACTCACAAATATGACGTGCAGTTTTAAGGGCGTTGATGGCGGCAAAACAACCCATAAATTGAATCGATGTTCGCTCAATAGATGGTTGTAACCCACAAGTCTTTATCAGTTGTATGTCTAATCCTGGGGCAAACATTCCTGTACAACTGACGGTAATCAAATGAGTGAAATCTGCACTGGCATGCTCCTCTAAAATATCAACTAAGGCAGTTTTAACTAGAGGAAGAGCATGCTGCTGGTATAAGTTCATTCTCTCGGCAGTACCAAGCAGCTTTTGCTCGCTGACCTTAGGATAAAAAGTCCAATTTTTATCCTCTTTAAACGCATAGTCAGAAATTACAGAGTGTCTTGATTGAATACCCGAGAGCCTGAAAATAGCTTTCAGCTTTCTTTCATCTTCCTCATTCAATTGCATGGCGGTTGTCATAAACCCTCCAATGTCTGATTGAGTTATTGCGGATCCTGGATTTGCTGTTGAAATTTGATTGATGTAGGCCATAAAAACTGTTGGATTGTCTATATTAAGCAAAAATTAGAGAACTTGTTTACATGCGACCGATTATTCATATTATACAACACCTAAGGATTCCTTTTTCCTTTTTTTTATTGCCCGTTTATCTCTTTGCTTTAGCTGTCAGCCCAAATTTTTCTGAGAGCGGAATTATCTATAGTTTTGTAATACTACACCTCTTTATTTATCCCGCGAGCAACGCTTACAATAGTTACTTTGATAAGGATGAAGATAGTATTGGTTTACTTAAAAATCCTCCCCCAGTTACAATTGGCTTGTATTATACAAGTTTGATCTTTGATTTTATTGGTATTGCTTGGGCATGGCTCATCAGCCCACAATTTGCGCTATTGGTATTTATATATGGCATGGTATCAAAAGCCTACAGCCACCCAGGCGTTCGATTAAAAAAATATGCTTGGCTTGGTTGGTTTGTGGCGGGCTTATTTCAAGGTGTTTTCACCTTTTATATGGCCTACGTCGGGATTAATAATTATGATTTGGCATTAAGTTTTTCATGGAAAGTATTGTTTCCCGGCCTGCTAACGTCACTGTTTCTATGGGGCTCATATCCAATGACTCAAATATATCAACACTCGGAGGATGGTAGACGGGGAGATAACACACTGTCCATTACACTGGGTATTAAAGGCACCTTTTTGTTCACTTTAGTTTTATTTTTGGTAGCCACCTTAGGTTTTGAGTACTACTTTATAAATTATTATACTCAACAAATAGCTGTTGCATTCCTATTATTTATGGCTCCTGCTGTGGTGTATTTCCTGATCTGGTTCTTTTTGGTAAATAGAAATGATAAATATGTAAACTTTAAATGGACCATGGGATTAAACTTTATTTCAGCAATTTGTTTAAATGCATTTTTCATTTATTTTTTTCTACAAGTAAGCCATATAG
>JBKEFO010000009.1:0-26470 GCA_046709585.1 Marivirga sp. | reverse complement strand
CTCATTTGGCAATATTTGGGTTGGTCAAAACAATGGCCTTTCGAAAATCGAATGGAACTCTCCTTTCAGGTTTGTAAATGAACATATCGAGCTTTCAGGCACTGGTTATACTATGTTGGCCACAGACTCCACTGTCTATTTTGGAACTAACAACGGACTTTATGCTTATAAGTGGCGCCAAAATACATTTAGCAATAAGCTCGAAAAAATTCAAGGCGTTGAAGGACAAGTTTACAGCATTAAAGAAATTAATGGTGACATTATAGTTGGATGCAATATTGGCGCTTATCAAATTACAAATAATCAAGTAACTGAAATATCTAGCGGTGTTGGTTGGTGGACATTCATTGAAACCGACAACCCCAAATTGATGATTGCAGGTGGTTATGCGGGTTTGTTTTTACTAGAAAAAATAAATGCAAAATGGACAGTACAGAAATACTACAGCGGTTTTAATGAATCATCGAGAGTATTGGAATTTGATAATGATGGCGCCCTATGGATGAGCCATGGCTACAAAGGTATTTATAAGTTTAATTTCAGTAATGATTACGATACAATGTTAAATATTGAATTTTTCAACGAAGATGACGGGCTTCCTTCTAACTTTGGCACCAATGTATTTAAGGTAAATGGAGAGCTTATATTTACTACCATTGACGGAGTGTACCAATTTGACAATAGCTCGCACTCTTTTAAAGCCTATGCTAAGTACCGTGATAAGATTGGAGAGCATAAAGTAATTAGATACCTAATAGAAGACCATCAAGGAGATATCTTTTATATAAGCTCTGATTCATCGGGGACCTTACAAAAAACAAATTGGGGTTATGAACGAGGCAATAATCAGCTGAATAAGGTTCATTCACTTTTTAATGATGATCTTGAAAATATTTCCATTCTAAAGAATGATCATATTGTGTTTGCTTCACGTGATGGGTTTATCATTTATGACAAATCTTATACCTCTAGATTTTCGAACGATTTTCATGTAGCCATAAGACAGGTCCTCTTAACAAACACGGATTCCATCATCTTCGATGGCAATTTCTTAACAGACAGTAGCATTGTACCGAATCAAAATAGCAATAACTACCAAGAATTAGCGATCAGTGACAATTCTATTCACATTAATTATTCAGCTATCGAATATGACGAGATTGCTCCTAAATACCGCTATCGATTATATGGCTACGAAGATAAATGGTCAAAATGGAGTGAAATAACTGAAAAGGAATATACCAACCTATTTGAAGGTAATTATTCTTTTGATGTGCAAGCCATAAGTGCTTTGGGTGCCATCTCTCCTATTACTTCCTATAAATTTAAAATTTTTCCTCCTTGGTATAGAACAGGCTGGATGAAATTAATCTATCTCATTTTAATAGTGGGCTCAGCCTTTTGGATAATTTACTTTAGTCGAAAAAATCGAAAAATAATTACCAAGCAGGGCGAAGAACTCATCAACCAAGACCTGCACTTAAAAAGGGTTTCTGAGAAAACAAGCCATGAAATTAACCAATTAAAAAATGAGAAGTTAGTGGACGATATTCGGCATAAAAAGAGCCAACTAGCCAGTACCACCATGCACTTGATTGATAGGAATGATTTTATCAACAGTATCCAGAAATCCTTAAATGAAATGATTGCTGAAAGCGAGACACTGAAAGTGCGACCTAAATTAAGGAGAATCGTTTCCGATATTGAAAGAAATAAGACTGAAAAACAAGACTGGAGCCAATTTGAGCTACTTTTTAATGAGGTCAATGATGATTTTACAAAAAAAATAAAGGCTAATTTCCCAAAGATAACCTCCTTGGAGGCCAGACTTTGCATTTATCTAAGAATGAATCTCAGTACCAAAGAAATTGCCAATTTAAGCCATGTTACGCCAAGGGCCATAGAAATGTCAAGATATAGATTAAGGAAAAAACTAAATTTAGCCAAAGAAGATAGCCTGAGTGATTTTTTAACGCAGTTTTAACAATACCGCTACCTCAATATATCCAATATCCTATGGCACTAAAAATGATTGTTGGGAATTCTCTAAGTTAAAAACAGCCCTTATATGTCCCGTACGATTCAACTGCAGTACCTCTAGTTCCTTAATTTTTATTGCAATAACAGCAAAATGCTTGTCGTCAGCCTGCTCTTCCATTTTGTGTGCTTCCTCCACGCTACTCACATAAGTACCTGGCGCCAAATGCGTCTGGTAGGCTTCTTTGCCACCGCTCAATTTTCCCCAATGTGCACGAGCTACGACATCACTAAAATGAATACTAGCCTCCCCAAATAACTTTAGCTGAGCACGCTTCTGATTGTCATAGGCTAAGATGGTTACTCGCGGTTGCTGTTGTATTTCTGCTATTTTTTCAGAACGATAATCAGTATATATGAACACTGTTGGCAAAGTGCTATGAAATTCTCTCAACACCACATAACGAGCATTGGGAGCGTCTTTACCCTCCGTGCAAAGCGTAATAAACCGAAAGGCAGATTTATGATCATGTCCCGCTCTAGATAAGGAATGTATAATATCCCTTTTAATCTCATCCAAATTTTGATCTTCAGTAAGCAAACTCATTTTGATAGTCGTCTTTTTACGCTTTTATTCATCCACTTTCCAAAGCCATTCCAAAAAATACCTTGACTCCAGTTCCATATATTATAAAATGATGGCGCCACGTAAGTACTTAGTTTGACTGTTACTACTCTCTTATCTCCCTTATCTTCCGACCAGAACTCTAGCCGGAAAGGCCTTAAAATACGGAAAGAGAACGCGTAACTACCGTAAAAGTAGGGTAAGTCTCTATAGTGAGGGGTGACCTCTCCGATTTCACCTGCCAAAGACAAGAACGGACCGTGGTGCGTATTCAAGACCCCTGTTTCAAAGTCATTCTTCTGTGTACTATTTTTTAAAAACTCTACTCTATAGGGCCAAGTCTGGCTATCGATAAATGTTTTAGAGTCGTTCAACCAAGCCCATATTTGCGGTTCAGTATAGGGCGAATCATAGGTCTTAGTAAAAGTGTGTTCTCTAAAATGTGCAGGTTTGAGCTGCAAGCTTCTCGGTGTATCCATGGAATTATTTTCAGGTTAACATCCCTACTACGGTTTTTGTTGACAGCATACTATTAATTCACTTTTAAATGCTCAATTTTAGCTTGAACTTATCGATTCACTAGTCCATTCAATAAAAAAGTACCTTCCGCAGAAATCTATTGTAATGAAGGTGCATGAAGAAGCGGTTTTTTTATTCACAAATGAAATAATGTCGGACAGTATTATTAATTAATACCGCCAGCTTACTTCACATAAATCGTCTTGCGGTTAATAAATTCCCTCATCCCGTCCTTTGCCAACTCTCGGCCGTAACCCGAACGCTTGGCACCACCAAAAGGTCGTCTAGGGTCATATTTCACTAGTTCGTTGATAAAATAGGCTCCATCACTGACGTAATCAGACATGGCCAATGCTTTTTCGATATTGGTGGTACAGACGGTCACACCTTGTCCATATTTAGACAACTCAGAAAGCTCGAAGGCTTCTTCTTCAGCTTTTACCTTAATCATAGCTACTAGTGGACCAAATGTTTCCTCATCAAATGCTGGCATACCAGCAGGCTTTACATCTGATAATATGGTTGGCTCGTGGTAACATTCTTTCTGTCGTCCTCCGAATAGTAAGGTAGCTCCTGCACGGATTGACTCTTCTACTTGGCTTTGCAGTTGATCGGCAAGGTCTTTTCTTGCCGTAGGCCCAACCTTCGTTGCTTCTTCAATAGAATCTCCTGTCTTCAGTTGCTTTAAAGCTTTCGTAAATTTTGTAACGAATTCATCATAAATTCCCTCCATTAAAATAAACCGCTTAGCTGCGATGCAGCTTTGACCACTATTAAGCATGCGTGCGGTGATAGCCGCTTTCACCGCCGCATCAATGTTTGCATCTTCCCAAACTATAAAAGCATTGTTACGGCCCAATTCAAGTAAAGACTTCTTGATATGGAGCCCTGCTATTTCGGCTACAGCCGCTCCTGCACTTCTGTTTATCTTATGACCAATAAATTCAAATATATTTTCAATCTATTGCTAAATCGTATCTCTCAATCCGCTCAAAACTCGCTGCTGCTGATAACACCAACAACTGGGAGGCTATGGATTATTTATTCCATTTTTCAGGATCTTCCCGAGTACCTAATACGGCTAAAACCAGTACTTTTTCAGCTTCTATTATAAAAGGGATTACACCCGGAAAGTGAGTCACCAAAGCCACAAGAGTAGCTTTATATCTAACTTGATAGTGAAGTGGGTTCTTGGTTATAAAAAGTGATTTCTCTTCTACTTCATCTCTAAAAAGAAGGCCTAAATCTTTCTGCTTTTCTTCATACCATTGGGATGATTTCAATATGTCAAGCTCGGCCTCTGGCTTAACAATCAAAGTGTACTTCATAGTTGACTTCTAAGACGGGCTTTTACTTCTTCCAAACTTGATCCAGATGATGGGTGAGCCTCATGTGCAGCGATCCTTTGATCTAGTATCTTCCTATGTCTTACACTTAGTTTGTAATCATCTTCTTTCATATCTGCCTGCACAATAGCATACATTAGGCTTATTAAGCGTTCACCTACTTTATTAATATATTCATGAAGTAGTTCCCTAATTTCAGGTGCTCCCATAATTGTATTCTTTGTATTATGTGAAGAAAACATTTTCATTTTCTATTTTAGTTTCATTTTTTTTATTTTATCCCAAAGGATGGAACCACTGGACAGCTAGGCGTCATTAATAGTATTATACTGTAGTTTGCTGTGTATAGCAAGTAATTTAAAGCAATAAATGATCAACCCACCACAAATCGTCATTCCCACGAAGGTCGGAATATGTTGTTGGGAGCTACAAGCTCCTTGCCTACATCAGACTATTTGAAAAAATGATGAGCCCGCATAATTACAGTATTCTTGTTTCGTGGAGACACAAACCAAGGCGGTGAAAAAATTAACACTGTTGCGTTCAATAACGCAAGCAATAACAAACCCTTTTGTAATAGTCGTTTTTTTAATTGTCATAACTCACCTCATTTATATTTTATTTATTAGCAGCATATGTAAGGATGCCTCAAGTTCTATTTAAGTCAGATCATTAATAATATTACTAGCATATTATGTCTTCTGAAATAGCGCTTTAGGTCATCGTTTTCATGTACTTCAAAACATTTGAAATAGTATGAATGGGAATCTGTTAGAGGGTACTAATTCAATACTTCTCACTTTTTTTTAGCCACTTCTATTTTTGTTGCTCCTAAATACACAAAAACAGTTGCTATGGCCATACAAATATGGCTGATAGACAGATAATTCATCCAAGCATGCAGGGAGAATTCCGTGGAAAAGCTAAGTGCTGATAAGGCAGCAAAACCAATTCCAGCCATGATGTATTTACTGGCTTCGTTTTTGGTTTTAATAAATAGTAAGAATTCTATTGTTAATACAATAAACATTAAACCATAAGCGGAATGTAACTGCACATAAAAGAAATCTAAGGTATAGAAGGTAAGACCTAAGAATACTAAAAATTCAATAATATTCACCACTCTTAATGCTTTGAGGTAGCTCTTTTTTAAGATGATATCAGTATGCTCTATGGCACCTCTTTCAATAAGCATAATAGCAAGCATGCTAATTACCCAACCTAATAATTTCCAACTATTACTGAATGCATAATAAAAAGCATGGCCTACTAAACCTCCAAAGATGGTGGCTATACCCATGATCAGAAAATAATATTTCAAGTAGGTAAATGATAAACTTTTGGTGGGGTTTTTATGCATTTTATAAAAAAATAAAAAGCAAAGAAAACTGACGAGTAAATCAGTAAGCGTTACCATCGGCTCATCTACCCTCAAACCGAGAATATCAATAGAGATTATTTTGTCCATTTTCTTTTATTTTAGACTGAATTATAAAAAACCATATTATTCCCATCGTCACTTAAAAAAAGGGCAAGGCACAAGGATCATCTTCAATTTTAATCATTTAAATCAATAATATACTTAGAAGGGAAAGTATATTATTGGCCTTTCATTTTCATTTTTGACTGATTTTTCCTTTTTAGTATTCTTTTCAATTAACAATAGCCTCAAATTTGCCCAACAAAGTTTAAAAAGACTTGCTTATGAAGTTCAAGGTCTATGTAAGGAGATAGTGATAGACGGGCAATCTAGTCTGTGTCGCCTTCTTTCGTCGTCCCTTGAGTAGATGTTGCGGGTATCGTCCAATAGCACCCTTTTAATTGACCATAGCTCACACAGTATTTGCTGTCATTGGTAATTTCTGTAATCATTAAATTGATTACTTTATGATTTAACACTCTCCCTCGGCCTCATTTGCAATGTGGCCGAATTTTAAGTAGCATTTTAAATGCAATGATTTAAATGAAAGTAACTTCAATCAATTGATCTGCCAAACCTGCATAATTCTTAGCAGTACTATATAAATACTCTTCAGGACTTAAAACTATACCTGCCTCAACAGGATTATTGTGAATATAGTCTATTTCTATGCTGCAATAACTCATTATTGTCAAGCTGCTTTGCCTGATAACCATCCTTCCCTAATTTATATTTTTTTCCATTACCACCCTAATAGCCTCAAATGAAAACTTGTTATGCAGCCCTGCCTTTTTAAGCAGACAGCCATTCTCTTCCACTTTCTGGTCTTTCTTTTATACTTTGAATAATCGATTTTGAAGTAAATTTCTTAAAATCAGGCAGTGTATTTTCTAACTTATAATCATCTGATGTTGCTATTATATCATGAAGATGACTCGACATCATACAATAGCAATACAGTACTAATCCTTTCCGTTCCTGACAAGACTTCAAACTGTCCAATATAATATCCCGATAGGCCTTTCTTGTAAATAAGGCAACCCACCCTATAATTGTAAGTGTAACAAAGTAAATTCCCTCCTGGTCTCTTATTGTATAGGCTTCGGACATGCGCTCATTATAAATAGTAATGCTAATGATTCACATAACTGTATCAAGAAGATGATTCACATAACTGTATCAAGAAGATGGTGCACATTGCAAATGAGGCTGAGGTGGGAATCCTTATTCTTTATTCAACCTCTTTGGCTGGCGCTTTGGCACTTTTTGTAGTAATTATATTTGCCACAGTTATTGAACTACCTTTTATACTTCGAAGACTGTTTATTTTAACAGTATGGAAAGCGGTAGATTTCACTCTCAGAAAAGACGTCAATAACCCAGTCAGCATCCCTATATCATTTGTTCCTATTGTCATTGCGCTGATTTCTTTCACTTCCTATTGGATAGATAAAATAACGTAAAGCCAACTCCTAACCAGATTGGATTTCAAAGTATTCTTTAACCTTCTCTACATCATTAAGGACGTAAGGATTGCCCTCAAAAAGTACTTTTATTCTCTCTAAAAGGCAGTTAGTTTCTTGTTTTTTCAAAATATATGATGCAAAAAGCTGAATAGATTTTAAGAAATGTCGCCCAATCATTTTCGTCTGTTAAACCAGTGCGTATTTTGGTATTCCTCATCGCGCGATGCAGTTTCTCTACTGTGTGCAAACAAATATTTTTCGTTGTGTATTACACTTCTATAGCCTAGTAAATGAAAAAATGGTTTTGTGAAAAATCTAGCGATTTTTAAATTCACTTTTAAGTAATCCTTTTTCTTGTCTCTCCAAGATACCCCTGGTAATAAGACTAATAATTTATCAAGTCTTAGCTTTCTAAAGAATACCGAAAGTTTCAGGAAGAAAGGAGCAATTCTTCTAATAAGAAAAAAGCCATCGTCACCTTGTTTTTGATAGAGAGGCATAAAAATCCGCGCCTGCTCTTGCGCCAATATTTTTTGTTCTTTACTGGTAGCCAAATAACTCCCAGTTTTTATACACTGGAAATTAACATAGCCCGGTCTCATCATAAAATGGTCCGCTTCTACAACATGCTCCCTATGAAATATTTCATAAAACCCCGTAATGCCCATAGTAGCGGCGGCCAGCTTACTGAGATAGAATGCATACTCAGTTCTATTGACAATAGCCCCTGTTAAGCCCAAGGTGACATATATAAAAGCAATATGGTTGGTAACGGCCGCTTTCTCATCATGCTGTCCTCCTTCAAAACCAAAAGCTACATAGCCCAACTCATTGATATAGCTCAATACGGGGCCAGTTAAATATTCTTCTATTCCCAATATTAAAGGAATAGGGTAATTAAGTGTAAATCTTCGATTGAGCATCGTATCATTCAGCGTGATGAAAGGAATAGTGTGGGATGAGGTAGTATGTAAGTCGGCAAAGTAAAATGGACCTTTGTGCGTTGCCATTATTTCCATAATGCTATCAAATATTGCTATTTGCTCTTTCTCATCAGCAGTATCGTCGCTTAACTTTCTTTCTCTTAAGGCTTGTATTCTGTCAGCTGTCCATATCCTGTTAAGATCTTGTTTTTGATAGCGAAACCCTTTCTCTAAAGCGCTTAGGTTGCCGCTTATAGCATAGATACTTCCTTTGATTGCTACTTTCTTCTCCGATAATGAATTTAACACCTCTTTCAAAGCAAAAACACCTGCTGGCTCATTACCATGTATTCCCCCAAGAAAAATATTGACCGGACCCGGTTGTTTACCTTCAATGTGGCCAATGATTCTACCCACTTCTATTGTCTTATTTAATGCCTTGCTGTTTACTTTTACCATGATCAAATGCTAACACATCGTTAATTGTTATAATACCGAGTAATTCATTCTTGCTCACCACCGGAAGGCAACCATATTCATTGGCCTTCATTAATTCGATGGCCTCTCTAATACTGGTCTCAGGCCTTATGGTTAGGGGCTCCGCAATCATGATCTCTGAAATCGTATAATTTTCACTCTTATATTTTTTATGATTTTTTTGAATATGTGTCCATGTAAGCAGCCCTGCCAGTTCACTCTGGTCATTTTCTACTAGCAAATGATGGATATCATTCCACAGCATGATACTTGTTGCCAGATCAGCCAAATCCTGCTCATGTATTACAAATAGCTGAGTAGACATAATTTGACCCACCATTGTTGCTGAGGCATCAGCATTAGCCTCACTTTTAATAGCGGGCCAGCTGTGTACTGCTAAATCTCCCTGCTGATTGTCGTAAATCGCCTTTGTTAAACACAAAATAGCTGTATCTTTTTTATAGTTTTTAAGCAATTGATGATAACTACTAATTAGCCATTGCGCGCCACTCTGACCAATCGTTCTTTGCTCAATTATTCCTAAATATTTGGTAATGTCATCACTGTTAATTTTAAGTTTTTCTAGTCCTTTTCTGGCCATAGGAATTAGTTTCTTTATAATCAAATCATTTACAGGTACCAATTCTTCCTGCCATTGCATAACGGACTCCTTTCCTGTTCTTGCTGCTTTCAAGAAGTTAGCTTTCGCGTCTTTAAAATTCATCACAGCAGGCATATCGTCAAATTCTTTTGGCCTGCCAACCATTAAACCTGCCCAGAAGGCAAAATTCGCTATCTCATCTGTGGTAGTTGGGCCCGCAGGTAAATAACGATTTTCAATGCGTAAATGTGGTTTCCCTTTACTGATGCCATAGCAAGCCCTATTCCAATGGTACATCGTACTGTTGAATATTTTTAGTGCCTGTAATTTTGGTGTTTTCCCATTCTTAATATCCTCGTGGGAATTTGTAGGTATATCCTTGGTAAGCAATATTTCATGTCGGGCGATATCTCTTTTAAAGAGATCTACCACCGTGCCCGCTGCCCACTCTTGACCAAAAGAAACCCGTGGATCTTTTTCCTTCAGTGTATAAGAAGATGCTCTCGTATCAACACTCTGCTGAAACAAGGCAATTCGCGTCTCACTCCACAGTTCTCTGCCCATTAGTATGGGTGAATTGCTACTAATTGCTAAAACTGGCCCTGCAATTGCCTGCGCCCAATTATAACTTGCTACAAAGTCTTGCGGACTAACTTGTAAGTGCATTTGAAAACTGGCATTACAGCCTTCAAACAAAATACTGTCGTGCAGCACCGAGATTTCATCAACACCTTCTATGTGAAAACTAAAATCAGTACCACGCATCTTTTTGGTTTTAGTGTTTAGTGCATGGTATCTAGATAAGGGTGTCATATATTTTAAGGATAGCTCATTTTTTGTAACAGTAGGGAGTATCCCCGTAAGCAAGACCTTTGAATGGTATTGAGAAGCAACATTTTTAGCTTTGTTTAGTAAGGAGTTTAATTGACGTTCCATTAGATGAAAGCAATTGGTCTTTAATTTCAGTGGATCTATATTGATTTCTAAGGTGTAGCGTGACATTTCTGTCGTATAATGATAATCGTTTAGCGCTAGTAGAATCATGTCCGAATCTACTGCAGGACGCCAATCGTCATTGATTAAAAAGAACTCTTGTTCAGCACCTATCCTTATCTTATCATTCTCTAGTAAATTATTGACTAACAAATATTCTAATGCTTCAACATCATTTAATAATTCCCTAATGAACTGGTTTCTAGCTTCAATATTTTCCGAGGTATTTACCGTATGCTCACCCATCTTTTCTATCTATTAAAGGTTAAAAAGAAAATCACCGTTATGGCCCGCTTACATTTCTAGCTTGCCCTACGATTGTGAAATTATTTCTAGGTTTAATTACTCATGGTCATCATGCTTTCTTATAACTAAAAATAAGCACTTAAAACCTTATTAATGATGATATCTGTCAGTCAAAACCACCGTATTTATCATGCTATCAAACAAAATGTTATAAAATACTATGTATACATATCACTAGGTAATCAGATCCTGATTAGGGCCTTGTGTTCTCTTACAGCTCCTCCCTGGTACCTAATAGAATGGCAACGGGTTTTAGTGCTTCTACTCTATCTGCAATTAGTTTTAGAATGGCCAAGAATGGCAAGAAAATAACCATACCTGCCGCGCCCCATAGAATGCCTCCTGCAATGATTACAATTAGTGTAACCAATGCATTCACTTTTAGCATATTACTGACAGCTAGCGGAAAAATTATGTTTGCCTCCAAAATTTGGACGATCACAAAAACCACAATGATCCCTATCGGTTGAAATAGGGAATCGTATTTTATGAAGGAAATGGTAATGGGTAATAAGGCACCAATAGTGATGCCTATGTAAGGAACAAAAGTCAGAATAGAGGCGACAAATCCAAATAAAAGTGGGTTGGGGACACCTAGCAAAAATAGTCCTAGGCTATTCAGTAAACCAACAATAATGTAAACTAAGCCCATACCCTTTATAAAATTATAATAGGTTATAATTACATCAGGTAAAATTTCGTGAATATATCTTTCTGCAGATTTAGGAAAAATATGGTATAAAAAACTAACCAAAACCTCTCTATAAAATAAAATGAGCCCCGCATAAATAGGAATAAGGACGGCCAAAACCAATGAAATAGAGGCCTGATACAGTGTATTTGGTAAATCAGGTATGACGTGTACTCGGATATAAGCTAGAACACTACCTATCAGTCCCTCTTCTTTATCAAATAAAGCGTTTACCCAAGAGTTTGAGATATCCGCATCTAGCTGCAACCGAAGCTGACTCAGCTTTAATTTAAAGACCGGTAACTCCTGTAAGAACATAGATAACTGGTGTGCTAATAGCCATAAAACACTTGATAAGAGTAGGAGCAGCATCAACAAGCCTACGGAAATTGCTGAAAATCGAGCCACCTTATGGCTTTCTAACCAATTACAAAAAGGATATAAAACAAAGCTGATTAACAAGGCTAAACTTAGTGGAATAAATAAAGCACGACCCCAGTATAGAATGAGGATGCTAAAAACCACATATTGCAGCACGCGCAAGGTGCTACCATTCCCCTTTCTTGAAATTTGGCTCATAAATTTCCGCTTAATGTAATTCAGTTTGTCCCCAAAGCGGTCTCAATGCGGGCGATAATGAACGATGTATCTGCTGTATTTCACCCTCACTCACATACCTTCTAATCACTTTAAAAACAGCTCTTACTGCATTTTCCCCGTCCTTAGCTGTTGCAATGTCTCGGTGCCCATTAGGTCGGTCTTCATAGATTACTTCGCGCACAAATTCGTTAATATGGACAATTCTCTTTGGCTTCTCTCGAGGATTCCAACCCTGTAAATAAATACCCTTTATTGACAAGGGAAACTGCTCAATAAGTCGGTGAGAATCTTCAATGCTTATTTGTGATCTTAAAGTATGCAAAACTGCACGCAGTATCCTGCTAGTCAATTCTCTGTTGTGAAGAATGCCGAGCTCCTCGGCTAGCGCTGTGATAATTTCCTCTCCAGTTTCTAAATATTTTTTAAAATTCATGGCCCTTAGTGTTAAAGTGATGTTCTAAGGTAACATTTCATTACTGGGGAAATCCTAAGTAATGCAGGCTTTAAATATGATATTTATCAATGATATCTTTCTGAGCAGAAATTGATTACCCCCTAATTTGAGAGCATAATAGTAGTCTGTATTTTTGCGTGAATTATTTTGCATAAAACGAAAAAAAGGAGATACAGCCATTTAATTTAATTACCGTTCAACAGGCTACCATCCCTGGATGAAAATCCATTTATTATCCTTATTTTAGATTTTGTATTCTTTACATAATCTAATCGTATGATTCCAATTGCAAAATACACAAAGTATGTACTAATAGGTATCTGTGTCCTACTCCTTCCGCAAACCTCATTGGCACAAACAGATCACTGGGAGGGCGTAATTGTTCCTGGAGATGAATTTCGCTTTATAATGCCTTCTGCGGAACTTAGTACTGATTGGCATACATTGACTTTTGATGATAGCGTATGGGATCTTGGGGCGTCAAGCATAGGCTATGGAGATAATGATGACCTGACAGTAATTGCGGCGACCGCCTCTGTTTATCTAAGGAAGACCTTTACTATAACAGATCTATCTGCGATTGAAGAGCTATTATTTCATATGGATTATGATGATGGCTTTGTGGCATATCTCAATGGTGTAGAAGTGGCAAGGGCATTTATGACAGGTAACCCACCAGCCTTTGACCAGCTTAGTGATGACTTCCATGAGGCTTTGCTTTACCAAGGAATTGTACCAGAGCAGTTCTCAATTGATATAGCACTCTTAAACGAAGGGCAAAACATATTGGCCATGCAGGTTCATAATCAGGCGTTTAACTCTTCTGACTTAACCGCACTACCTGTTTTATCAGTAGGTATTAATAACACCACAACTGACTATTCATCCGTTCCAGACTGGTTCGAAGCCCCATTAAGCTTCAACTCTTCCAATCTGCCTATCATTTTTATAAATACCATCGGCGGTCAAGCTATTCCTGATGAACCGAAAATAAGTGCCGATATGCAAATTATTTATCGTGGTGCAGGTGAACGCACCTTCCTCAGTGATAAGGATGATGAACAGTATATAGACTTCAATAGTAAGATAGAGATTGAGATAAGAGGATCGAGCTCTCAGATACTGCCTAAAAAGCAATATGGCTTTACTACCTATGATGCCACAGGAGAAGACAAAGACAATGTCAAGTTGTTAGGCATGCCCAAAGAGAATGACTGGATTTTGAATGGGCTGGCTTTTGACCCATCCTTGATGCGCGATTATATTGCTTACAACCTATCGCGAAGAATTGGTGAATATGCCAGCAGAACCCAGTATTGTGAGCTAGTACTAAATGGCACTTATAATGGGCTTTATGTTTTACAAGAAAAGATGAAGAAAGATAGCGATCGAATAGACATTACAGCTGTTGGAGATAATGAAGATGGCGATATCAGTGGCGGATACATTACCAAGAGTGATAAAATAGATGACAATGATCCTCTCGCTTGGTCCATGCCCAACTATTTAGGTTATGAAACAAATTTTGTCCACGAAGAGCCTAAACCTGATGAGGTAACCTCAACACAAAATGAGTACATTAAAGGACAATTTGAAAAATTGCAGTCAGCTACTAATGCCTCCAATGCATCAATAATTGATGGCTATCCTTCGATCATAGATATACCCTCCTTTTTAAACTTTATAATTTTGAATGAATTGGCAAGCAATGTAGATGGCTATGAGTTTAGTACTTATTTTCATAAAGACAAAAACGGTAAATTGAGGGCTGGACCCTTATGGGATTTTAACCTCACATTTGGTAATGACCTCTTTGTTTGGGGGTTTGACAGAAGCTTTACAGATGTATGGCAGTTTGACAATGGAGACAACCAAGGGGCACAATTCTGGAAAGACCTTTTTGATGATGCTGATTTTAAATGCTATTTATCTAAACGATGGAATGAGCTAACAAGTGAAGGACAGCCGCTGAGTATAAATAATGTTTTGTCATTTATTGATGAAACGGATTTGCTAATTTCTGAAGCGACCATGAGAGAACAACAAAGATGGGGAACTGTGGAAAACCATGCTGAAAATATAGACAGTATGAAACGATGGGTGACAGAAAGAATAGCCTGGATGAGTGCCAATATGAGTTCTTTTTCTGCTTGCAGCAATGTAGCAAGGCCCGCATTGGTGATTTCTAAGATCAACTACAACCCTAATTCAGCTGAGTTTGGAGATATTGATGAGCAAGAATTTATTGAAATAACCAATGTTGGCAGTTCTACTGTTGACCTTACAGGCATTTACTTTGGCAGTACTGGCTTTGTATATCAGTTTCCACCAAATAAAAGCTTAGCAGCAGGTAAGCGAGTGCTATTAGCCAATGACAGTGTTATTTTTAAAAGTAAATACAATCAAAGTCCGTATGGTGAATTTACCCGTTCTTTGTCAAACGGTGGAGAGCAATTATTACTGCTAGATGCTTTTGGTAACATCATTGATGAGGTATTCTATGATGACAAGGCACCCTGGCCCGAAGCAGCCAATGGAGAAGGTTATTTCCTTCAGTTAAATGCCCTCGGCAGCGATAACAGCAATCCTGCCAATTGGTCGGCCGAAGTAGATTCATTGGAGGTGCTGGAAGAAGAAATTCTAAGTATAGAAGGTGCTAAAGAAAAAAAATTAATGGTCTTTCCTAACCCTACTAAAGAGACTTCTATGCTACTGTCGACACAACAGATGAAGACAATTAGACTCATTGATCTCCAAGGTAGAACATTGCTGTATAAAAATATTAATGCCTACGATTATCAGCTCAAAACAAGCTTATTAGATGATGGCATTTATATACTACAAATTGATTTAGCTGACAATACGCAATTACAATATCGCATTATCAAAAAGGACTAAACTATTTTAATGAACCTTTCCTATTCTCCTATCAATTGATGTAAATATGTTAGCTAAGCTCCCTTGGGTTCGTTTATTAGCCAATATACTTTCAAGGACCGCTACTATTGGGGTAATAACAATAACACTGATCGCTATTACAGTAATAAAAAAGTCGTTATTCCTGTAGGCATAAAAGCTTATTACAATTTCGATGAGCTATTCAATTTAACACCTGATTGAAATATTTATAGTGGCGCTTTATTAGGTTTCGCTATCGTTAACGCTCGATTGATAGCTGGTTATTTAGGTAATAAAAACCTCTGTAACAATGGGGAAATTTTTTTGTTGACCTCCATATTGGTGTTTCCGATCACTTTTAGCCAAAGCATGAGAATAAGGATAAATAAAACAAAAGAAATAGACGACTCGTAAATTGTTTTGGGAATAGTAGGTAATACCTGACTTTTCATATATTCAATAAAACTTCCTAGAAGTCCTGCTTCCATATCGATAAAGATACTTATCCATGAATTTGAGATAGACAAATCGAGCTGTTGTATCAGTGATAATTTATCTTTTATGGCAGGCCGTTCTTGCATAAACCTTGAAAACTGATTGGCCAATAGCCAAAGAATAATGGTAATGAGTAAAAGTACAAGCATCAAGCCTATGAAAATGGCTAGCACTCTGGCAATTTTAAAGCCTTCTAACCAAGTACAAAAAGGATATAAGATAAAGCTGATTAATAAAGCAACGCTTAATGGAATAAATAGTGCCTGTCCCCAGTATAAAATGAGTATAAGCAAGACCGTCTATTGTAATACCCGCAGAAAACTATCCTGTCTATTTTTGAAGTATAGGCTCATCTAAGTAAAGTTTTATTGTGTAACTTCCTGACCCCATAGAGTCATTAGTTCAAGAGGCAATGAGAGAAGTATATCCTTTATTTCGCCTTCGCTCACATGTCCTTTTATCACATTAAATACCGCTCAATTGGCATTCTCCCCATCTTTAGCTGTTCTAATGTCTCGATGTCCTAAAGGATAATCCTCCTGTATCACCTCTCCTACAAAATCACCAATATGTTTAATTCATAATGGCTTTTCTTGATGCTTCCATCCGTCTACATATATCGCTTTTAAGACCATGGGAAATTGCGCCATCATTTGAAAGAATTGCTGTATGGTGGGCCGTGACCTTAAAGCATGAAGAACAGCTCGTAAAACCCTAGTTGAAAGCTTTTTGTCTTCAGGAAAACCTAACTTAATTGCCACTTCTCTGACTATTTTATTACCAGTTTCTATATGCTTTTTAAAGTTCCTCTTGTTAGCCTTTCGGTGTTAGTCTAATTTAGTAAATCAGTAGGTTGAAAAGCTAATTTTATATTTGTTTATAGCATGATTTTTATCAATAATTAGGACTACAACCTAATCATTACCAATAGCTTATATTAAATCACTTAGTATATTTCGTTAGTCTAAAAAAATCAAATTTAATATCGATTAGTTCCGCTAAATCACCCCTGCATTTCAAAAAATTATCACTATTACTAGCACATAAAAAGTATAATTGATCATAGTATCTAAGATGATTTTTAGAATAAAAGTTCTTAGAAAATAGGGGGACTTATCTGAGAGAAGTAGTATTCACAACAGCTTTTTTTATCATTTTAAGTGGGTAATTTTCTTTAAGATTAAATATTTGAGCTGAGTGACAGAACGAATCAGACTTGTATTAATACCCTATTTTTTTTACAAAAACAGTGGTGCTACAGAACAAAAAAAGCAGCTCTTATGGAGCTGCTTTTAACAAATTTATTCTGATTTATTTAATCATTTTTGACAAACCTAATGGTTCCTACTTTGTCATGTATATCCTTTACTTGTAGAAGGTAAATACCTGAATTCAAATCTGAAACATCAATTTGATCCGCAACAGCAAAATCCTTAATCCACCTACCATTTATGTCTAGTAATGAAATAGCTCTTAATTGTTCTGCCTCTACAATAAGATAGCGAGCTGTGGGGTTTGGATAAACCTTAACACTCAAATTACTTATTTTTCGAATACCTAAGATAGCATCAACAGTGATCGTCATTATTATAGCATCTTGAAGCAGTCCATCACTTACTATTACGGTAATATTATAGTCTCCAACTTGTTCCTTTGTTGGTGTCCAACTATAAACGCCTGAATTTGAATTAATAATCATACCATTCGCAATAGAAGTAGCGTCAAGGCCATAACTTAAGGTGTTTGCCGGTAAATCTGCATCCGTCGCTGTAGCTGTGAAAGTCAATAACTCCCCTTCCGTGGTAACTTGGTCACTCAAAGCTGTTAATACAGGAGCCACATTTACTTCATTCACTGTAATAAGGACTGTTTCAGCGTCTGATAAATCACCATCCGTCACCGAAACAGTAGCTGAAAAGCTTCCATCTTGAGATTCTGTTGGTGTCCAACTAAATAGGCCAGTATTGGCATTTATAGACATACCATTTGCAATAGCAGTAGCATCAAGGCTATAAGTCATAGCATTTGCAGGTAAATCTACATCAGAGACTGTAGCAGTGAAAGTCAATAACTCCCCTTCCTTAGTAACTTGATCACTCAAAGCTGTTAAAACAGGAGCCTCATTTACTTCATTTACAGTAATAGTAATTGTTTCTGCGTCTGATAAATCACCATCAGTCACAGAAACAGTAGCTGAAAAGTTTCCCTCTTGCGATTCTGTCGGAGTCCACGTAAAAACACCTAAAGTTGCATTAATCGTCATACCATTTGCAATAGCAGTAGCATCAAGGCTATAGGTCAAAGCTTTTGCAGGTATATCTACATCAGAGGCTGTAGCAGTGAAAGTCAATAACTTTCCTTCAGCTATGGATTGATTACTCAAGCTAGTTAATACAGGAGCCTCATTGACTTCATTCACGCTAATAGTAATTGTTTCTGCGTCTGATAAATCACCATCCGTCACCGTAACAGTAGCAGAAAAACTCCCATCTTGTGATTCTGTTGGTGTCCAAGTAAATAGTCCTGAAGTTGCATTGATCGTCATTCCATTTGCAATCGCGGCAGCATCTAGGCTATAAGTGAAAGTGTTTGCTGGTAAATCTACATCAGAGGCTGTAGCAGTGAAGGTCAATAACTCCCCTTCAGCTATGGATTGATTACTCAAGCTAGTTAATACAGGAGCCTCATTGACTTCATTCACGGTAATAGTAATTGTTTCAGTGTCTTCTAAATCACCATCCGTCACCGTAACAGTAGCTGAAAAGCTTCCCTCTTGAGGTTCTGTGGGTGTCCAGCTAAATAATCCTGAAGTTGCATTGATCGTCATTCCATTTACAATCGCGGCAGCATCTAGGCTATAGGTCAAACTGTTTGCTGGTAAATCCGCATCTGTTGCAGTTACTATAAAATTGAGTGTCTCTTCTTCTTCAACAGACTTATCACTAGAAGCAGTTAAGAGAGGAGCTGCATTTACTTCATTCACCGTGATTGCGATTGTTTCTGAAACATCCATATCACCATCACTAACAGTAATAGTGGCAGAAAAGCTTCCATCTTGAGATTCTGTTGGTATCCAACTAAATATACCAGTATTGACATCTATAGTAATACCATTTGAAATAGAGGTAGCATCTAAACTATAAGTTAAGACTGCAGAAACATCATCATCACTTGCCTCAGCATTAAACGTCAATGTTTCAAGCTCATTTAATTCTTTACCGCCAATTGCTGCTAAAGATGGCGCAAATTCATTCAAATCAATAATATTAATAGTTACTTCCCTTTGAATACTTAGGTTCCCCAGTCCTCCATCAGTCAGGCTTACTGAAAGTCTATACTGCATATTTAATTCAGCATCTAAACTACTATTATCGAAAATGGTTAATTTACCAGTCACATCATTTAATATAAATTGATTATCATCATTACCAGATATAATTAAATATTCAATAATACCGTCCGGGTCATCTGAAGTTAATGTTGCAACCGTGGAGCCTACTATACTATTCTCTTCTATCTCAAAAGTATTTGTAACTAAGCTTGGGTAAGAATTACCTACAATATAAATATCAACAGTAGAAGATCCATTTAGTGCACCATCACTAGCTGATATAGTCAACTCATAATATGGTGTGGTAGCAGGATTTAATGGTAATGGATCACTTACGGTTAATTCTCCTGTTGATGCATCTACTGAGAAAATATCATCCGTATTACCTGAAGTAATTTCAAATGAAATAACATCGTCTTCAGGATCAGTTCCATCAACTGAACCTAGTGACAAACCTAAGGGTGCACCACCACTTACATATACATCAAAGCCAGTAACTATTGGTGCCTCATTGACATCACTTAATTCAACAGTAACAATTCCATCTCCACGTAGGGCTCCTGCACCATCATCAGTGGCCTCTATTTCTAAAACGTAGGCAGGATTGTCTTCAAAATTCAACTCATTATTATTGGCAACCTGAATTTCTCCAGCAGCAGTGATTGAAAATACTCCTATGTCATTTCCACTAATAATAGCAAAAATAATATTATCACCTTCCCCATCGGTTGCACTTGCAGTACCTACCACAGTCCCATTAACGGCATTTTCATCCACACTAAAGACTGCTACAGTAACTATTGGGGCTGTGTTTATAAAAGTATTGACTGTAAATATATCCGAACCTGAAGCAATTGGGTTACCATCATCTGCCACTTCTATCGTTAAAGGGTAATTAGTTTGTCCTCCTGCATTTAAACTGCTTGCATCATTAATAGAAAGTGCACCTGTGTTGGTGTCAATACTAAATATTGTATTTGTATTTCCTGATGCTATGCTATAAGTATGATTTTGATCAGCATCCTCATCTGTAAAAGTAGTTACGCCAATAACAGTGCCCTGTGTAGTAGTGCTACTTATATTTGTGAAACCAGATGAAACTATCGCTGCCTCATTGATATCCAATAAGTTGATAGTAAATACAGCAGTAGTAGTCAAATTTAAGGGACCATCATCCGTTATTTCAATTTCAAGCGCAAAAATAGGATTGACTTCAAAATTTAATACTGCCTCTGTCAGGACTGTGATCTGTCCTGTGATATCAATAGCAAAAGCGTTACCAATGTTACCATCAGTTATGGTATAACTTAAGTTATCTCCATCTGGGTCTGTAGCAACGAAACTGGTCACAACACTTGTATTAGTCGTGTTTTCATCTAAATCCACAGTGCCGTCACTTACTACTGGAAATTCATTGTCTATCACATTTACAGTAAATGTTCCAATTGATGTCAGTGCCCCAGGGCCAGCATCTACGGCTTCAACAGTTAAAACAAATTGAATTTCATCGGATGCTAAAAGTGCTACTTCGTCGGCAATGTTTACAACACCTGTTTCAGCATCGATAGTAAAAATGCCTTCATCATTACCTCCAGTAATACTCAAAACTTGGTCATGGTCCTCATCATCCGTAATTGCTAGCGTACCTACAGTTGCATTATTTTCAGCATATCTACTAATATCAGCAACAGCATCTGTAATAGTAGCTGCAGTATTAGGACCATCATTTAATAAAATTGTAAAAGTGCCTGGCTGAATACCTTCAACATCCCACACTTGCAGTCGATAATAGGTGCCAGGATCTAAATCAACAAGATCACCATCGCTACTGCCACAATATTCAAAAGCATCTCCCCCACAAGATTCAAATAAATCAAAGTATACATCTCCCATGGCTTGCAATAGGCCAGTACCATCTGTATCTACTAAATCTATGGTAATATTTACTTGCGTATTTATGCCAGAATTAAAACCATACCATACATCATTCACATTAGCATATTCATCGCATGATACATAACCACTAAAAGCTTGTGCTGTCGTATTATCTCCATTGGTCGCAGTTCCTGTACCTTCCGGGAATACCCATAATGCAGTAGCATTAGTACAATTATCATTCGCAGGAGGCTCCGGTGTAGGAGCGCTAGAAATAGCCACGTCAAAATCACCCGATTCACTATCATAACCATCAACAATAAAGTAATAATCAACACCAAGATTAGATACAAAATTCACACTTGCTTGATAGCCATCAAGGCCGCAAGTACCTGTTATTCCTGTATCCTCATTACCCGAAATACAATTTAAACCTGTGATACAGGTTCCAGAGAAAACACTTATACTTGTATCATCAAAATTGTATTTGCTACCACTACAAGTATTTAAAGTAATCGTTTCACCATTTCCGACTATATGGTACCAAACACCTACACTACCGCTAATATCATCAGTAAAATTACTCCCACAATTTGGCGCAACAGCTTTATCGTTGGTAGCATCAAAGGTGCTTCCCGAGATGACCTCATCTACCGAAACTGTTATGGCATTGGTGCAAAAATCATTCGGAGAAACATTATTTAAATCAATATTAACCGTCGCTGTGGCCGTATTAGCTGGTATCTCATCATCCGATACTTGAACAACTAAAGAGAAAGAAGGGTTAATTTCAAAATCTACATCAGCATCATTAGTTATAGTAATTTCACCAGTAGCATCGATGCTAAAAGCTCCTCCAACAGTGTTTCCTGAAAGAATTGCAAAACTTAGCACATCACCATCAAGATCACTTGATATCACTGCACCCACTATACCATCACTACTTGACCCATTTATCCCGATCTCATCAATAGCGAAGGTAGCTGCATCCAAGGTCGGAGCATTCTGCGCTATTAATGTGCCTGATAAGCCACAAATAAATGCTAAAAGAATCATCATTCTCATTATCATATATATATATTTAATACTGGAAAATTAACACCCAATTTTACTTGATCTGCTTTATTTTTAAGATAAAGAAACCTTTCTAGAATAGATTAATAAGGTGATGTTATTATATTTTATTGTTCAAATAAATAATTATCTTAAAACAAGATTTAGGTATCACAAAAATTAATTTTTAAAAGAAAATTAGAATATAGTAACTTAACAAGTCATCAGCTTCCTAGGATATGCAATAAAACCGCTATTAATAGCGCTTAACAAGTCATCTTTATTTTACTGCTTACTTTCTATACCTTTTAATTGGTAGCGCAAATGATATGCGACCAATAGGAATGCAACTAATTTTTACAAATTATTTGACGGGTTGATTATATTTTAATTTATAATGAATGAAAAACATGGCCGTACATTAATGGGATTTTTATTTAAGGATCTATTACAAAAGACAAATAACGAACTCTTTGATTAATTGAATTAGTTAATTCACAGATTTCGTATTTTATTCTAGAAAATTGAAATTGTCCTTATTTTGCTGATCAACCATAATGTGGTGCGTAGAATAACTATCCATTAATTTTGATATTGGTTTTTACTTAGGAATATTGAGGTTGATTGCATCTGATTACTAAAGTTGATAACATCACAATAGGCAATGCTTGCAACATCTCCTCTCTTTCAGCAATAACATTTCATATAAATATCTTAAATTGGTGTCAAATATTAAAAATTAATGATTCAATCCAATTATACAAATCAGATATTCCTTATAATTGTCTTTTTTTTATCTGTTGCTTGCGGCAGTGAGAAATCAGAAAGTATTAAAAGTAAAGATAGCACCAAAAGAGCCACTATTGAAAATGTTGAGGCTGGTATCAGAGCCAACATAGCTGCTAAAACTAAAGCTGGCAATGGCTATTTCAATTTTGAGAATGATAGTGTTGAGCTGAGCTTAAAATTGGTGCGTGTGCATACAGAATATCTATCTGTGCTGGGCGCTAACAAGTTCTTCGCATGTGTAGATCTAGCAACAGAAAGCGGAGATGTGTATGATGTAGATTTCTTTATGAATGGTACAGCCGATAATATGGAAGTTACAAGTACTGATGTTCACAAACTTAACGGAAAACCATTTTACACATGGAAGCAAGCAAATGATAAAACGTGGTTTACTGTTCCTGTGAAAAATGCTTCCAATGAGTTGCTGGGTGTAATTGAAGGAACAGACGCATTTACTTTTACCTATGAGCTCACCTTGCCAACCATTGATGGTAGCTCAGAAATGTGGATTCCTATAGCACAAAGTGATGCTTTTCAAGATATTGAAATCACGAATATTGACACAAAAATATCTTATGAAATAACTAAGGACGATACGTATGGCAACCAAATCATGTATGCGAAACCAAGTGCTGATAATAGCAACCAAAAAATCAGCATTACTTATGACGTGATACGTAAGGAAAAATCAGCCTATACGGAACAGAATACAGATACTATGTTATATTTAGGTGCAACAGCATTTCTACCTGTCAATAATCGCTTTTATACTATTGCTACAACCGCAATAGAGGAAAGACAAGCAAATACTACCTTGATGAAGGCCCGGGCACTGTATGATTACATAATTGATAATATGCGATATGCTAAGGAAGGCAAATATGGTACTGGAGATGCCAATTATGCCTGCGACTCAAAATCTGGCAACTGTACAGAATTTCACTCTTTCTTTATTTCCCTTTCCAGGTCAGTAGGTATACCTGCTAGGTTTGCTGTTGGAGCCGCTATTCCTTCGGAGCGCAATGAAGGTGGTGTCAATGGATACCATTGCTGGGCAGAATTTTATGCTGAAGGAAAGTGGTGGCCAATAGATATTAGCGAAGGCAATAAATATACGCCTTTAGCCACTTATTACTTTGGCCATCATCCTGCCAACAGAATTGAATTTAGTAGAGGAAGAGATATAAAACCTCTCCCACTACCTTTCACTGGACCTATTAACTTCCTAGCCTATCCTGTTTTGGAAGTAAGAGGCAATATAACTCCAGTGAAGACTAACTTCTTATTTGAGCGTAAGCTCATTGAGATTTAATTAGTAGGCTCTGCACTGTCATCCGAAGGATGCTCAGAACCTTCTTCCGCTGTACTATCAGCATCATCTGATGGATGCTCAGAACCTTCTGCTGGGTGTTCTGCACCATCACCGTCCGTTGGGTGCTCTGTCTTTTCTGTTGAATCTTCCTGCTTATCCATCATTTCAGTATCAGCAGCATCTTTGCTACTATCTGATTCTTTTTTACTGTCAGAGCAGCTGCTTAAAGACAATACCGCAATGAAGCATAAAGCCATTAAGGCAGCATTCCACGATTTAAAATTTTTACTAGTTGTTTTCATAGTTCAATATTTGTTCTGTTCGGCGATCAATATAAAAAAAATGCAAGATAAATGAAAGTTAGTCTTGCCTTCCTTTATATTTCGCTGCTTCAATGACGAAAGAAATTGGTAGGAGGAGCCATTCCTACATACCTACACTGACTTTGCAGGAAGGACGAATGCTACCGGAAAACTGCTTACACAAATCCCCCGATTAAACACATAACTTAGTACAGTCACCTTGAAAGCACTATATCGATTCGCACCGTCTTCTTGTCCTTGATAATATTCGTCAAAGAATATTAACACATTGCAAAAAAACATTTTCAATAAACCTTTGGTTTAACAGGAAATTGATCTTTAAAATTATGGCTAAAATTATTTTACCAAAAGCACAATGGGACGTTCTCCTACCACAATTAAAATCAAATGTGCCTGAGGCATTTGATGGAAATGGGGACATATTGAATCTCACTGAGGGTAAATGGCAGCACACAGGTAATAAGAAAATGTTTACCTCAAGCATCGACGGAACTATACTTGGCTACTATCCTATGTTGAACGCCAAGCATGGTAATACGGCTGTAGAATATGCAAGAAAGGATTTTAATCAATGGTCTAAAATACCATTGGAGGAACGCAAAGAAAAAATTCAAGCTGTAATAAATGAAATGGAGAAAAACAAAGAACTGCTCTCCTACATTTTAGTCTGGGAAATTGGAAAACCTTATGATCAAGCACTGAATGGCGTCGAGCGCTGCATTTCTGGCGTGCAATGGTATTTAGATAAAATTGAAAATATGCTAGGTGATCGTAAACCGCTAGGATTAATCTCAAATATAGCCTCTTGGAACTATCCTATGTCAGTGCTAGTACATGCTTGCCTAGTTCAAGCATTAACTGGAAATGCTATTATCGCTAAGACACCTACCGACGGCGGCCTATTTGCACTCACCCTTTGTTTCGGAATTGCAAAAAGACATGGCTTACCGTTTTCATTAATTAGTGGCTCCGGAGGCGTACTTAGTGAGTCATTAGTGGCTCACGAGGCTGTAGATTGCCTCTCGTATGTAGGTGGAAAGAGTAATGGACGTTTGATCGCAGCTTCCCTATTCGACAAGAAAAAACGATATATGTTAGAGATGGAAGGTGTCAATGCTTATGGCGTATGGAATTTTTCTGATTGGGAAACACTAGGAAAACAGGTGAAATCAGGCTTTGGTTATGGCAAGCAGCGCTGCACCGCATATGTGCGTTTCGTCGTTCAACGTACGCTACTTCCTCAATTTTTAGAAATGTATTTACCCGTATTAAAGTCCTTGTCATACGGACACCCATTGTTGGTTGAAGAAGGAGATAATAAATTGCCGTCATATGATTTTGGGCCCCTTATTAACTCAAAGAAAGTAAGTGACCTAAATGTGATGTTTAACGATGCGATTAGCAAAGGCGCAGCAGCCATTTATCAAGGGTCAATTAATGAAGCGCTATTTCTTCCACATCAGGACATCTCTGCCTATTATGCACCAACATCATTAATAAATATACCTAAAAACGCATTATTGTATCACAGTGAGCCTTTTGGACCACTTGACAGCATTGTTTTGGTTGATTCACAAGAAGAGTTAATTTCCGAAATGAATGTTAGCAACGGATCACTTGTTTCTTCCATTGCTTGCGATAACGCCATAGAAGCTAAAGCTATTGCTCAGCAATTGAGAGGATACAAAGTAGGAATAAATTCACTTAAGTCACGAGGTGACAATGAAGCCACTTTTGGTGGACTCGGAGAATCATGGAAAGGTTGCTTTGTTGGAGGAGAACACCTGGTGAAGGCCGTGACCATAGGAGAGCCTAATGAAAAGCTAGCAGGTAATTTCCCTGAATATACGTTATTGCCTGAAAAGAGGTAATCTCCTTATTATTATACACAGAAAAGAGGAAGCAGCTACTTCCTCTTTTTTTACCTTGTAAAATGCTGCGACAGCGCGTTAATGTGTCAGATTTGACTAAATATTTTAGATGCCACTTCGATTCT
>JBKEFO010000008.1:0-28025 GCA_046709585.1 Marivirga sp. | reverse complement strand
TCCCCTATTCTCACAATTAAGGTAATTAGCATATGCTATCGCCAGTGGCAAATTCGCCGTACCCGGCCTCCCTACAAACAGCTGAGCATGCGCAATATGATTAGCCTGCACCCCTTTGATGAGCTGCGTTTTTAATGTCAATAGTCCTGGAACAGCTGAAAATAACATCTTAAATATTCGCTTGTTTTTCTTTCTTCAACTTTCTTTTTATTACCGAAGCAGATACCCCTATACTTATCTCATATAAAACTACAAGTGGCAAGGCTATCAGTATTTGACTTATAGGGTCAGGCGGCGTAATTAATGCCCCCACCACAAGGATACCAACTATGGCATGCCTTCTGTAATTCTTCAATAAGGCCGGGCTAACAATGCCCGCCTTACTCATGAAGAGGATAATCATTGGTAGTTGAAACATTAACCCACATGCTAACACCAACATCGTAATTGTACCAACATACGAAGTAATATCAAATTCATTGAGCACCGATGGATCTACTTGATAATTTGCCAAAAAATTGATTGAAATCGGCGACACTATATAGTATCCAAATAAAACACCTGTAGCAAATAATAGACTAACAAAGAAAGTGGCACCTCTACTGTTATTGCGTTCATTATCATACAATGCTGGGCTAATGAATCTCCACATCTCCCAAAAGAAATAAGGAAAAGCAACAATAATACCTAATACCAAAGATACGGTGATGTGCATAGAAAACTGCCCAGTCATTTTCCTACTTTGTATGACAAAAGGTAACTGATCTATACAAAAGGCTGTAGAATTGGCTATATCTTGACCAAACTTACAAGCCATCTGATAAAACCAAAAATCAGGTCTTGAGGGGCCTAATATTAAGGTGCCAAAAACAAATTCCTTCGAGACAAAAGCAATTATGGAAAACACGATAATTGCAGCAAAAGAGCGTACTAGATGCCATCTAAAGGCTTCCAGATGCTCTAAAAAACTCATCTCACTTTGGGGCTGATCTGCTGGCATGTGATTTATTTAAACAAAGGAAAATCGCTCATCCATTTATTTATATCGACCTTAAGATCATTTAATTTCTGCTCATTATCATGGTTCATTAATGAGGCATCGATGAAATCTACTATTCTATCCATATCAGACTCCACTAACCCTCGTGTGGTAATGGCTGCAGTGCCTATTCTCATGCCTGAAGTGACAAAAGGCGATTTATCATCGAAAGGCACCATGTTCTTATTTATTGTGATATCAGACTTTCCAAGGACTGCCTCGGCAATTTTTCCAGTCAGGCTTTTAGATCTTAAATCGATCAACATCATGTGGTTATCTGTTCCACCAGAAATAATATCATATTTCCTATCAGTAAATGATTTTGCCATCACAGCAGCATTCTTCTTTACCTGAAGTATGTAGTTAAAATAGTCATCCGTTAAAGCTTGCCCAAAAGAAACAGCCTTCGCTGCTATAACGTGTTCCAAAGGACCACCTTGCGTTCCAGGGAATACGCCGGAATCAAGCAGCTGGCTGAGCATTCTTAGCTCTCCTTTAGGATTTTTAATTCCAAAAGGATTTTCAAAATCATCACGCATCATTATCAGACCGCCACGAGGACCCCTAAGTGTCTTATGAGTAGTAGTAGTAACAATATCACAATACTCTAATGGGTCATTTAATAAACCCCTTGCTATTAAGCCTGATGGGTGAGAGATGTCAGCCAATAGTAAAGCCCCAACCTCATCAGCTATCTCTCTTAATCTTTCATAATCCCAATCTCTGCTGTAGGCCGAAGCCCCACAAATAAGCATTTTTGGTTGTTCCTTTCGTGCGATGTCTGCTACATTGTCCCAATCAATTAAACCCGTTTCACGTTGTACTCCATAAAAACTAGGCTGATATAATTTACCTGAGAAGTTTACCGTAGAGCCGTGGGTTAGGTGACCACCATGTGATAAATCAAAGCCTAAGATTTTGTCACCTGGATTTAAGCATGCAAGCATTACCGCTGCGTTGGCCTGCGCTCCTGAATGAGGCTGCACGTTAGCCCATGTTGCACCGAACAACTCTTTAACACGCTCGATGGCAAGATTCTCCACTAAATCTACTATTTCACATCCGCCATAATACCTCTTTCCAGGTAAGCCTTCAGCATATTTATTTGTTAATACGCTACCCATTGCTTCCATCACCTCAGGCGAGGTGAAATTTTCTGAAGCAATAAGTTCAATTCCCACTGTTTGTCTGGTTTCTTCTTTTTGTATTAGGTCAAATATTGCGGTATCTCTAAGCATAGTAGTAATGATTTTGATGCCAAAATTAGGTCGGATTATTAAGATTTACAAGGTTGTGAACTAATTTGAAATATAGAGTTTTAGACAGCTGACAAAAAAAAGCAATAAGATTCTCCTATTGGCTTAAGCTGATCTATTTCAGCGCATCAGGAATAGCCTTTTCTATAAAAGTAGCAGGCATTTCAGCGATCTTCCGACCTTGATAATCAAAAAATACAATTCCCGTTTTCCCTAGTGCTGCAAGTTTTTGATCTGCTTTAATAAATCGGTAAACCAAATCACATCCATATTTATTAACATCGGTAACACCTACCCCTATCGTTATTTCCTCATGAGCGAAAATTTCCGCCTTATAAGTGATGGCCGCATCGGTTTGAATAATTCCTAGACCATCAAAACTAATCTCGTCTTTATAACCTAAGTGTTTAAAATATTGCACGCGGGCATCATGCATAAATGAAAAAATACGGTCATTACCTACATGCCCACCGTAATTTAAGTCTGTAATTCTAGTAATAATGATTGCCTCAAAGGCGTATTCACCAGGTTCATCAATTTTTATCCGTGCCATCTTTTATTTGTTGTTGTTCAGTTATTAGTTTTTGATCCCTCTTCTTACCATCGTTTACGACCACAAACAAGCGGTTCATTCCTCTTTCTAAAGGCAATATTGATACTGCAAGTACTACATTCAAAACAAATGCATAAACTGGTGATTCATCAACGTAACCCTCTAAATTATTCTTCAATGCCGTAGCAATAAACTCTAAAAATAAGATTAAAGTTAAAAAGATAATTGTGTTTGTGAGATAACTGTTGCGGTTACTCAGATTTAATCGCTGCGAAATAAGAATTAAAATACTGAAGAAGGCTATTTCAAGCACGTAGAACGACCAAGTCTTCCAGTATGGTGGCAACACATTGAAATCAAAAGTAATTTCTTTATCGGTACCGTATAAACCTGTTTTAGATCGTACTTCCAAAGTGTATTTACCGGTAGGAGTATAAGGGAATTCGATTTCCATGGCCCCAGACCAACTACACCATTCATCCATTAATCCCTTTACAAAATACTGATATTTCACACCCTCTGGAAAAAGATATTCCGGCGTACTTAGGCCTACCTTTAATGTATTATTATCATGTGTAAGCTGAATATCTTTCCCTGTAAACATTCCTGTGCTAGCATGGTAGGCACCATTAATAAAACTGTTGGTTTCCTTTAGCTGAAATTTCGCTTCGGTGTCTAATTGCAAGATCGTATTAGAAGAGATCAAATAAATATATTGATTGGTTGTTACAAATACATTATCCAATGCTGGTAAGACCTTCAACCACTTAAGTTCACTTCCTACATTAGGTTGGTTAAGTATTTGCCAATTACCCTCAATTGATTGCCATAATTTGCCCTTATTATCTTTAAAGTAACTT
The DNA here is from genome assembly GCA_046709585.1 of Marivirga sp. Taxonomy (GTDB): domain Bacteria; phylum Bacteroidota; class Bacteroidia; order Cytophagales; family Cyclobacteriaceae; genus Marivirga. The sequence goes on along the minus strand of JBKEFO010000008.1, from coordinate 24,317 downwards.
ACTTGCTTTTGCTGGTAACTCTTGATTAATTCTAGTTCGGACTTAGGGAAATTATAAGCATACAAGCCATCTGCTTTGCTCAACTGAATACTTCCATTTTTTTGAAATAAAAATACTTCTTCAGAATAGGGGTTGCTGATAGCGGCACCACCAACCATATCTAAATCGTCTCCACTAAATTTATAGTGCAGCAATTGGTTGAAATTTACTACTATTAGCTCATCGCCCATCACACATAAATCTGTGATTGGATCGTCAATATATTGCCTAGGTAAAACACTTTTATCTTCTAGTGAAGACAGGCTAACACTAAAAAGCCCTTCACTCCCATATAACCATATTACGCTCCTTTTAGTATCATACTGCATATTAGAAAGGAAAGATTTAGACCATATTTTTTTCACTTTATTTGATTCAATCAACTAGAGGCCATCAGAAGCTAATGCAAAAAAACCAGTATCCAATAATTTAAGGACTTTTTTGGTTAAGCCATCCATTCTACTGAATTGATACTTTATTGAGTTGAGTTTAGAAACGTTAACTACCTTTTTTACCGTTTTATAATTGTATTTATTAGGTTTGTCGTCACCCTTACTCATTATCACTTTTCTAATAGAATCCCTTAGATACAATTCTTTTTCATTAAGCTTTTCACGCAAGCCTCTAAAACGGAAGCCTTGATCCTTATAAAGCACCTTGAAGTAGTCGATTTTTTGCTCAATGAACTTCTCCTGTTCAGAAACCTCTGGCCCAGAGAAATCAAACTGCTGATCAAAGAACGAATCTTCATCGGCCTTTTTTTGCAGTGTATAGTCTGGATTATTTATCCTTATTCTTTTTGAAAGCACACGCTGAAGCTGCTTATAATCTTTTATCGTTTCCAAATAAATTAGTCCCTCAGAAGTTCCCACCAACATGGAATCTTTGTATTCCGCAATAGCGTTGGGTAGGCCATATAAACCTGGATAATGCTGAAATTCTTTTAAGGGCAAATTAGGCGGTGCTCGTGATAATCCACGTGCATGAGCGAGCCAATTACCTCCTTGCTGATCTATCGTAATAGCTTTTACCTCATCTGCAGGCAAGCCATTCTAAAATTGTATCGTATAGTCTATAGTTCCATCGTTTATATTTACTATCGCGGCTCCTCCACTCAAGGTAGCTACTAGTAGTTTATCATTAATGATTTTTCCCGACACTGGATAATTCTCTCGTAAATACTCATTAAGGAGACTACTATACTTTTCGAGAGTCTCCCCATCAAAAATAAAGAAATCGCCATTGTCGTATGCTAAGAATACACGCGTATCTGTTTGACAAGAGAAAACAAAATCATTCTTTTCCGAAGCTTACAAATTTAAATCAACCCAAGTGCCGTTGACTAATTCCAATAAGTAATTATGTTCAAAAGCAAAGAGCCTATTATTAAGTGAAAAAACTTCCTCATACCCTAGCTGACTTTTATAGATTGTATCTACCTGAAAGCTTTCTGAATTCATTCGGATAAGCTGTTTATCGAAGAGATAGTAAAACGACCGCCTGTGCTTCACCAGCGTTCCACCAGCCGTAGGGTAGGGGTTGTTAAATACAGGCACTAAGATATTTTGGCTAAAAACATCTTGTTCTAGCATACTTATAGTATGCTTTGTTAATACAAAAGTCGTATCATCAATATTTATGAAACGATGTGGGCTACTTTCTGTATTGATCTTGTCCCAAACTTTACCATCAAATTGAAGTATAACTGCCCTATGCGCCACCAAAAGCCTATTCTGTCTATCGGTGCTTAAATCGTTAAGTACATTTTGATTGTCTGGCAAGGGAACATCGAAGTGCTTAAGGTACAGATATCCGTCTTGTGCGAATGAGCCAAAGCTTAAGAACACATATGCTAGAAATAAATAAATTTTCATACGGCACTTAATTTAACGAACTCAAAACTACATTTTCCTAATGACTATTTTAGCCCTAAAACAGCATAAGTAATTACATTGCTTTACTGCAATGGTAATAATAAATTATGACAGAATGACCTTTGAATTCTTCAAGTATTTCTACGAATCAGCCATTTTGACAGCTCAAATAAAATGGATGAAAGTTTGCTCATTGCTTTACAACTAACCAATAAAAACATGAATTTCGACGAATATACCATTAAGTCACAGGAGGCCTTACAAAAAGCCACTGAGCTAGTGCAAGCAAATGGACAGCAAGCGATCGAATCTGCGCATTTATTGAAGGCTATTCTACTTGTTGATGAGAATGTATTATCATTCGTATTCAAGAAATTGAATATTAACCAACCGCTTTTCGGAAGCAAACTAGATGGGTTGATAGCTGCTTATCCAAAAGTTAGTGGACAGCCTTATCTAGGAAATGATACACATAAAACATTAACAAATGCCAAATCATTTTTAAAAGAATTTAAAGATGAATATGTGGCAATTGAACACTTGCTCTTAGGCTTACTCAAAACGGGTGACAAGCTAAGCACAATGATGAAAGATGCTGGATTCAATGAGAAATCACTGATTGCTACCATTAAAGAATTACGAGGTGGCGAATCCGTAAAAGACCAGAATGCTGAATCAAAATACCGCTCACTTGAACGCTATTCCATTAACCTAAATGAGCAGGCCAAGAACGGAAAAATTGACCCTGTTATTGGTAGGGATGAGGAGATACGAAGGGTATTACAAATTCTGTCTAGAAGGACAAAGAACAACCCTATATTACTTGGTGAGCCCGGCGTAGGTAAAACCGCTATCGTAGAAGGTCTGGCGCAACGTATTGTAGACGGCGATGTACCCGAAAATTTAAAAGATAAAATGTTGGTATCCTTAGACATGGGTCTTCTCGTGGCGGGTGCTAAATACAAAGGCGAATTTGAAGAAAGATTAAAAGCAGTAATTAAGGAAGTTACTGACGCTGCTGGGCAAATCATTCTTTTTATTGATGAGATCCACACTTTAGTAGGTGCTGGAGGGGGTGAAGGCGCGATGGATGCTGCCAACCTACTAAAGCCTGCTTTGGCAAGGGGTGACCTGCATGCCATCGGTGCCACTACTCTGAAAGAATATCAGAAGTATGTAGAAAAAGACAAAGCCTTGGAGCGTAGGTTCCAATCGGTCATGGTAAATGAACCTTCACAAGAAGATGCTATTTCAATCTTAAGGGGTATAAAAGATAAATATGAAGTGCACCATGGTGTACGTATTAAAGATGATGCTGTGATCTCTGCTGTCGAACTTTCAACGCGCTATATATCTGACAGGTTTCTACCGGATAAAGCCATCGACCTGATGGACGAAGCTGCTGCTAAAATGAGAATTGAGATAGATTCTATGCCTGAAGAGTTAGATGAACTCAATAGGCGAATTATGCAGCTCGAGATAGAAAGAGAGGCGATGCGTCGTGAAAAAAACAAAGACAAAGAATCTGTTATTAACAAAGAATTAGCTGACCTAGAAGACAATAGAAATGACCTAAAGGCAAAATGGCAAGGGGAGAAAGAAGTCATCCAAGGCATACAGCATCAAAAAGAAATACTTGACAAATTAAAACTAGAGGCTGAGCAAGCAGAGCGTGCTGGTGACTATGGCCGTGTGGCTGAAATACGCTATGGTAATTTAGCCCAAGAAGAAGAAAAACTGAATGATTTTCAGCTAAAAATGAAGGAAATGCAGGCCTCGAGCCATACACTGTTAAAAGAAGAGGTAGGCGCTGAGGAAATTGCTGACGTAGTAGCTCGTTGGACAGGTATCCCTTTGAGTAAAATGCTGCAGAGCGATAGAGAAAAGCTTTTAAAGCTTGAAGATGAACTAGGAAAAAGAGTCGCTGGACAGAAACAAGCTATTGGAGCCTTAGCAGATGCAGTACGTAGAAGCAGAGCTGGCTTACAAGATCCCAATAAGCCCATAGGAAGTTTTATTTTTATGGGAACGACGGGCGTGGGTAAAACAGAGCTTGCGAAAGCCCTTGCAGAGTATCTCTTCAATGATGAACATGCGATGGTGCGGATTGACATGAGTGAGTACCAAGAGCGACACAGTGTAAGTAGGTTGGTTGGTGCACCTCCGGGCTATGTAGGTTATGATGAAGGCGGTCAATTGACAGAGGCAGTGCGCCGCAAACCGTATTCTGTAATTCTACTCGATGAGATAGAAAAAGCGCACCCCGACACCTTCAACATTTTGTTGCAGGTATTGGATGATGGTAGGCTTACAGATAATAAAGGGCGTGTGGCAAATTTCAAGAATACCATTATCATCATGACTACGAATTTGGGTTCTCAGCTTATTCAGGAAAGGCTGTCACCAGAAAATCTTGCAGGTGAAGAATGGCAAAAAGAAGCGCTCATGGAAAACACAAGAAATGAGGTGCTTGAATTGTTAAAACAACATATGAAGCCCGAATTTCTCAATAGAATTGATGAAACCATTATGTTTGAACCTTTGAGTCCAGAAATACTAAGGGCCATCGTAAATATTCAGTGGAAGTCAATTCAGAAATCTTTGAAGCACAATGGAATTGCTATAGATGCCACCAAAGAGGTATTAGATTATCTGGGAAGGGTGGGCTATGATCCGCAATATGGTGCAAGGCCACTAAAAAGAAAAATTCAAAAGCTGATTTTAAATGAGTTATCAAAAAAGATTCTCTCTGATGAAATCAGCAATGATGCCACTGTTTTAGTGGAAATGGAAGGAGATGAAATTGTCTTTAAAAATGTAGAGGACCTTCAAATAGACTAGTAAATTAATTATAAAGCTAAAAAAGCAGATTACTTAGGTAGTTTGCTTTTTTTTAAGTTGCCAGCCTGCTCTTTTCAAGAAATTAAATCAAACACAAACATCAAGACAGTTCAGTCTGCGTTTGATTTTCCGGCTGAATATCTACCAGGTTATAATAAAACAAGACCATTACGATATTTGAAAAAGGAAAAATAATTGTACTGAGGAGCGTATCAAGAATTGCATTAAGAGGAAAGGGCAATTTAATAAAATAGTTTATCATCGGTATCAAGCCTGAAATGACTATGATGACAACAACGAACAAAAACATCTCCCAGCGATAATTTCTGACCATATTAAAAGTGGAAGAAAAAGGAGTACTTACTTCTGGGTTAAGGACCCGCATCATTGGAGCAAACATATAGTGAATAAGTACATAGAAAATGGCCACTATACCAATAGTGCATACCACTACGTATGCTACCATAGTCTGAAAAATAGCTGCAATAATACCTAATGGTATGAATATTACAAGCATTCTTAATCCCAGAAAGAAACTGGTCAGAACATAGTCCCAATAGTAACTACTACTTTCACTAAATGACTTATTTGGTAGCACCTGGTCTCCATTGAGGCTATCTCTGATGAGCAAAACAATACTCACAGTAATTTTGAACTGAACAAATGCTAAGATTAGTGATATGAAAGCTTTTATAAGCTCCATATTATCTATTCCTGTACCTGCACCCACCGGTAAGAAACTAAGCAAATTAGCTACAATAGCTCCTGTCACACCAAAAACAAGGAACTTTTGAAAATACGCTCTATACAGCAGTAAGGCTCTTTCAATTAATACCGAAAATTCAATACTCGAATTCATACAATAAAGGGAAATGAAATACAGAAATAATTATTATTGCAAAGTGGAAAATTCTAAAATAATTAATTGACTACCTAATTAATACCACAATTAAGTCGCGCCAATAGAATAAAAGAATCGCTCTACGCTATTTTTGAACTTATTGAAAGCTGGACTCATTTCATCTCTCTGCTTAAAGAGAAAATAGGGGGGCACCAACAGTTGCTTCCCCGAAAATGAAATTTTTATTTATCTTGTTATGATAAACTTAACGTATAAGCTTGTTGAGTGCTTGTTTATCAAATACCTGTTCGCCCTTCACCACCATCATCAAGCTTTTGATATGTTGTATATCATCAAGCGGGTTTTCTTCCAGAATAATAAGGTTCGCAAGTTTATCAACCGTTACACTGCCGTAATAATGAGAAAGACCGAGAAATTTTGGGCCGTTTACTATTGATGCCTTTAAAGCTTCTTGCGGGCTTAAACCTGCCTCTACAAGCATCATCAATTCACCAATCAGTGCTTCTCCTGGGTATACAAAAGAATTAGAAGGGCCGCTATCTGATCCTGCGACAATATTAATGCCCGCTTTCTCCATAGGCTTTACTAAAGACATAAAGTGTTCTCGCATCTTGGTATTAGCGCTTTGGGCTTCTTGGTCTCTACCAAGTGCTGAAACCAATCTGCGCTTATAACTAGCCTGAATACCTGCTCCGATTAATGGCAACAAGCTGTCCGCTTCATGATTTACTAAGGGCAGTTGGTTTAAAACCTTACTTATATATAATGTTGGTGTAGCATAAAACTCACCTTTTCCTATTTCAGCAAATGCGCTCATGGCAGTAGAATCGTCGTAACTATCAATATATGCTGAAATTACGCCGTAACCTCCTTGAAGTGCTTGTATACTGTCCTTTTTAGAAGAGGTCACTTGCAACATATAGTACAAATGCTCCATACCATCCAGCCCTAATTCCAATGCCCTTTCTAAAGAGGCATTCATAGGCATATGACCCGTAATCTTAATTTGTCTTTTTTCTGCCTCCTCGATCAGTGCATAGTACATCTCCGGAGTGAGGTTGCCATCGTATACTTTGAAATAATTGACACCCATTTCTTGAAGAGAATCCATGGCTGGTGCAATTTGACTTTGTTGTGATATTTTTATGGATCCATTCCAAGCTGGCTTGCTTCCGTCAAACTTTGGCCCTGAGGTATAAATGTCTGGGCCCACCAAATTATTTGCTATAATATCGTTTTTCCATTCCATAACTGATGGACTCATGTCGCCCCCAGCATCCCTTACACTAGTAACACCATAAGCCAAGAAAAGAGGCAACATTTTTTTGTTCTCCGCTATCAAACTTGCCCCTCCCCTAAAGTGAACGTGGTTGTCCCAGAGGCCTGGCATCACAAATTTTCCTTCTACATCAAATTTAACCTTCGCACTATATTTAGCACTATCGGTCATTGGAGCTACTACACTAATGGTATCTCCTATTATCCCTATGAGCTGATTAAGTATAAGTTCGCCAGTAGTAACGTCGATAATAGTAGCGTTATAAATAAGCGTATCGACAGACCTTTGGTTAGTGCTGCAGCTGACAAGAAGTATCATCAGGTTTAATACTATAATTTTCTTCATCTTCATTTTTAATTACATCAACAATAAAACAAACCGGCCATCGCATTGTATGTTTTATCACTATTAACAAATACGAAGATATAAAACAATCAAGGATACGCTAAACGGCGAAAGCATTTATTGGGATTCCTTCAACTTATTTTATCAATTAATAAATCGGTCAGTCTTTGATCAACATTAGTCCAATACCACTGTAGGTCTCTTGCTTGGTATCTATTACTAATCGATAGGTGTAATTCGCTGAGGACAGCGGTGTTTCTCTTACATAATCTACAGGCTCCCATATATATTCTTTCTCATTTACGACCGCTCGTATATATGCGTAGCGATAAATTTCATCAAACATATGGTGATCTGAAGACTCATTAGCCGGAACAGTCTCATATTGATGCGCATCAGTAGCGGCGACGACGTAAACAGAGTCTATATTAAAATCATTCCCATTATGTATTCTTAGTGCTGTATTATTGTTTTCTACGGCCTTGCAATCCCATAGAGCCAGCGCAGTTAATACAAAAAATAGCTTTTCTTTCATCTTTCAATACTTAATGTATTCTAAAGACACTGAATGATTGCGCCAAGCTGGAATTCAGCCAAGCATATTTGTATGTCAAGAAACAACTCTAATTCATATAGTTCTCTAGCACTGCTTCTATAGGCTCACCAGTAGCTCCGTTGGGTAGTTGAGTGTCTAATATAAAACTTAGCGTGGGTGCAATGTCTGTTATTGATTGCGGGCGGTAGGATTCTCCAGTAGAAATATTCTTACCAAACCATATCAATGGCACATGGGTATCATATTTATAACCAGACCCATGTTTTGCAGCTTCAGAGGTTTCCTTAAACCAAGCAGGTTCAAACACCATTAATAGATCCCCCGATCTCTTGAAATTATAGCCGTTTTGAAGCCTCATCTTCATCCCCGAAGGGTAATCGTACTTGCGCATATCTAAGGCACTATAAACCTCTGCAGCACCTTCAATCTTGAGTAAATGAGGAATACAAAAATCTATCACCTCTTTCAAATTCAAACCCTTTTCTGCTATTAAGTCATGGTTTAATGATAGCTGTTCATTGTAAAAATAAGACACCCAATCACCACCGCCATATTGCCGATCAAGAACAGAATCAACTACTCGGGAAGGTGCTTTTCTAGCATAATAACCTGCTGGTATATTATGTTCTATTAGATACTGAGGCACCTCAGCCGCTGCGTGATCAGCCGTCACAAAAATCAAATAATTATCTTTGCCAACAGATTGATCAAGAAATTTTAGGAAGCGCTCAATCTCTAAATCAAGCTTGATATACATGTCCTCCACTTCAATAGACCTTGGACCCGCATCATGCCCAACATAATCAGATGATGAATAGCTTAGCGCTAAAAAATCTGTATGTTCATTTTGACCCAATTGCTCCTCATTAATTGTTGTCATTGCCATTTCTGTTAGTAAGGAATTACCAAAAGGTGTCTTCTTTATGAACTGGAAATTATCATTTTGTGAGCGTAATACTTTCATATCATAAGGAAATGTCGCTGCCCTAGACTTATCTAGTCTACGCTCATAAGACATACTGTCTCTAGTAGATGCACCGTAATCATCGTGCTTTAACGACAAGTTCCACACACTATCGGAGTATTCCTCAATTAAGCCTCTTCCATTAAATTCATTTACCCACTGAGGCAAAGCTTCTGTATAGTAACTGCTGGTAATAAAATGCCCGCTTTCATCATCAAACCAATAAGCAGCGGTGGGAGTATGGCCAGCAGGCAATATGGAGCCTCTATCCTTTATGGATAACCCGATTACCTTTGATTTGAAATTAGAAGCCAATCTTAATTCATCTGTAATGGTGGTGCTCAACATTCTGTGAGGGGACATCCCACCATTATCTGAGGTGGTACCAATAGATCGTACAGTCGTATCTTCAGCGCAATAAACGGTTCTCTCTAGAGCTTTGTCATACCAATCGTTTGCTATAATGCCATGTATTGCGGGTGTTGTTCCAGTGTAAATAGAAGCATGACCCGGACCGGTATAGGTAGGCACATAGTTATAATGCGTGTTTTTATTATAGTACCCTTCCATTAGAAGTCTGTTAAACCCACCCTCTCCAAAGCGACTAGCATACCTGCTTAAATAATCAGGACGCATCTGGTCAATAACTATTCCGACAACTAAAAGGGGCTTTTTTGAAGCTATTCGCTCCTCTTTTGGTTGACAGCTAAATAAGAAAATAAATAATACTACTAGAGAATAAAATTTCATGCCTACGGGATAAATACTACAATTAAATTGCAAAGTTACATGTTTTGAAACAGCACATGATGAATTAGTCGCAAATATTCATTTCAAAATCAACTTCATTAAAACCTCCCTTAAAAAGCAGCTCTCCTTTGTTGTTAAAATACACCAATACTTTATAGTCTATCTCCGCTAAGTTTCGTTCTGCAACCCAAAAGTGTTTCCCCGAGACTAAAACACGCTCGAGACTATTAAATATTGCCGGAATAACTACTACTCCCTCCGCATTTAGTAACCCAAATCCACTGGCTTTTCTGACCTCGAAAAGTGGGATCGCTGGCGCTTGACTAATATTTTTAACATAAGAGAAAATAGCCTTTTCCTCATTTGGAGCGGCTATGTTAATCAATTCCCAATCGCTCTCAGTCTGTACGAGTGCCAAGCTATCGTTTACCCTAATGATATTTTGATATGTCGCTTCTAGAAGTATCTCTTCTATGTTTAATAAGCCGAACTTTGATTCCTTTTCAAACACATAAATGGAATCTTGAACAAATGCTGCCATTTTACTGTCAGATTGAGGCGCTATAATCTGTTTATTACTACTTATGTATACACCAAACTTAGATTTGTTGAGAATGGGAATTGCTCCTTGCTCATAATTTCCGATCGCTTGAACATTCTCAAGGAGGAAACGCTCTTTATTTACATGCAGAAGAAACTGGTTTTTATCTGTTTTTACAAATAGCAGCTCAGAAGAAACCACCTTAATTTGCACCGCCTCTCCTTCCCAAATAACTTCACCTCTTTTGTCGTATATCGTCTTAAGGCCTTGCTCATTTGTCAATACGACAAACTTCACCAAAGCCCTTTCTTTTGCCGCTAGATCATACGCATTTAATAGTTGAAAACTAGATTTATCATTAAAGCTTACTAATGAATGGTTACCGAATATCAAGTACTGACTGTTGCTATCGCTAGCAAAAGCGAGCCAGTGATTAAATAGCCTTAAGCTATCATATCTAAATTTCGGAATAGGATGTTCTCGCCAATCTTGCATAGCCCACTTCCCCTTTTGTTTTACAGCTAAGTTCGCTGCTTTTCCTTTGTACGACTGTATTGAACCAGACCAGAAAGGAATAAAATTTTCATTGTAGATAACCGTCTCATTTTCCTTCTGCAATAAATAGTAATTTCCTGCTTGAATTATTTTCGCCTTATTAAGATCTATCAAGGGATTTAAAGCAGTATCTACTAGCGTTTCGTATTCATCTGACGCTAGCCAGATTACACTATCGCTGATAATCTCATAATCTGAATATAGAAAGGGAAGGGCATTTTTTTCAAGTAAACTATTTTGTTTCAATATCTCCCTTGTAGCAACTGCAAATTTGCTCTCTTTATTAAAGAAAAATAAGTCATTCTCCTTCCAAATTGAATCCACAGCATGCGCCAATAGAGAATGCCCGGTAAACGTTTTTAACCACCAGCCATCTGCTTGTTTTTCTGCGAATGTAAAGGCATCAATAAACTTAAAATCCAGTGCTTCATACCGTAATCTCATACTAGCTGATAAATGAACTAAATTATTCAAATACACTCCCTGTTGCTTTACTTTTAACCAATGCCTATCAAACAGCTCATAACTTTGCAAATTTCCATTGAAGAGCGTGTCCCCTTTGTTATTAAGAATTAATTCACTTTCATCAAGAACTATCCTGAATATTGGTTGATTAATCCATTTACAGGAGTCTGTTTCCACAGAAGGTAAGGTTAGGGCTTCAAATAAATTTTCATTGAAGTTAAAAAAATGATATAAGCCCTCATTATAGTGACTTAACAGCTTCCAATCAGCTGCGCTAAGCTCGAAATAGTCTAAAAATTGACGCGCATTTTTTGCTGCGGAATAAGGGGCATAATCAATACTAAATTGTTTCAGTTGACTGCTATCAAATTGACTGCTTATAATCTTCAGCAGATTAGTAGCTGCTTTCTCAGCAAATAATGTATTTGGCCTTTCTTGTAGGTAGTCAATATAATTCTGTTGCGTTTTTGCCTTGGTGAACTTTTGATAGTACAAATTTTCAAATACTGCTCTAGCTTCAGTCGCTTGAGGAGCATTTGGATACAATTCAAAAAAGGAAGACAAGGCTTCAGGAGTCTGTGCACCTAAGGCATCTTGGTACGCTACTTTATTTCTTAAAGCTATTGCTTCTACCAGATAGCTAGAATTCCCATAAAGCAATAGATAGCCATTATAAGCTGATGCTGTATTAATTGACTTAATTTGATAGAAGGCAAGACTGTCAACAATAGCATGTAGTCGATCGATTTCCAATCGATCCATGCCTCTTCTTTCATAACGTTTTTTATACTTTTGCGGCAGGTTAATAAAGCTTGTGTCCGCTGACAATATATAACGATGTGCAGAATCTATCAATTCCTCTCGGAATCCTTTCAGGCTATAAATTTTCGCCAAAACAAAGGCGTTTGCGGGGTCACCTGGGTGCTTTTCTAGCCCCTTCTCCACTATACCAAGCGCCTTACTTAAATCGGCGTCTTCCAAGGCCTTAAAAGCCTTAAGAGACCGTTGGGCAAGTAAATTGGTCGCTAAACAAGAGGTGAGAAAAACAAGAAAAAACCTTTTACGCATATTTTAACAATTGAATACTGCAAGTTACCAATATCTGCTGTTACTACCCTCAACTTAACAGCTACAATCTGCAGAAAATGGAAAGCAATAAAAATAAAATGATTTGAATAAAAAGGATTTTCTTTATGTTTGAAGAATGTTGGAAGATAGTTATAAGCATCAAGGGATGCGCAGGAGGTTGATTGAGAAGCTTCGACAAAAAGGGATAAAAAGTGAGGCAGTACTTTCTGCTATGCAACAAATCCCACGTCATGTATTTTTCGAAAAGGCTTTTTTAGAGCACGCCTATCAAGATAAGGCCTTTCCTATCGGCCATGGTCAAACTATCTCACAGCCCTATACCGTAGCTTTTCAATCCGAATTACTGAATATTAGGCCTAACGATAAGGTTTTGGAAATCGGTACTGGATCAGGTTATCAAGCTGCAGTATTATGTAATCTGGGTGCCCATGTTTTCACCATAGAGTACCAAAAGCCCTTGTATGAAAGGACACGGGCTTTTCTACCTATCTTGGGGTATAAGCCTAATTTCTTTTACGGTGATGGGTCCAAGGGTTTAGCGACACACGCACCATTTGATAAAATTATCGTGACTGCAGGGGCACCAACTGTACCAACAGCCCTATTGCAACAGTTAAATTCAGGTGGTATATTAGTAATCCCGGTTGGCAATAACGAAAAACAAAATATGCTTAGGTTAACAAAAACAAGTGACAGAGTGATTGAAAAAGAAGTCTTTGACCACTTTAGTTTTGTCCCTTTAAAGGGAGAAGACGGATGGACATAAAAAAGTGAGAGATAAGGATCCAATGAGCAATAGAAAAGATGATTCTCGTTCAAGAATAATAATAGCAAGTACTTTTATAGTTTTATGCTTCTCAACTATTATGTTCATTTTTTGGAAGCAAGAGGTTAAATTCACATTGCCTACCCCAAAGCCTACTGACTTAGAGCAAATAGCTATTGGTACAGAGGTCGCGCTAAACTTAGTTACTGACTCCTCTAAAATAACTTTTATCCACTATTATAATTATGACTGCCCGTGCTCACGCTTTAATATTAATGAGTTCAAGCAGATGTACTATAAATATAAAGATCAAATAGACTTTACCGTGGTGGTGCAAGCCGCGGATGAAAGAAAAGATGCTAAGCAGCTCTTTAAAGAAAAATACGAGCTGGATATCAAGGTGATTCATGATAAAAATGGAACGATAGCCAAAACACTTGGTATTTATAGCACCCCTCAAGCTATAATAATTAAAAACAATCAGCTATATTATCGGGGAAACTACAATAAAGCACGTTTTTGTACTTCTCGAAACACAAAATTTGCTGAACTAGCTTTGTCTGCTGCAATAAACAATGAAAAAACGCCTTGGATGCCCCAACTAGCTACAGTTGCTTACGGTTGCGAGCTGCCATCAAATGAAGAAATGACTACCATTAACCTATTTAATTTTTAAAAAATGAACGAAGAAACTATTAAAATTTCACAATTAGAGGTTTTTACAAATGAGATAAATGCTAGAGCAAATAAAGTACTAGAGCTATTGCTTGGAGGGTATTTCCTCTTCGGTATTTTTTTAGCTTTCTTCTACGACACATGGTTAGTAGGTTTAGGAGTAGGCTCCTTAAACTTAGCCCTCTATTTTGGAACTAAATTATTACTAAATAAGACAAGAGTCTATCAATACATCGGTAGTTTAGTAGTAGGTATCTTCATGGCCCAATTCATCTACCAAATGCATGGCCTATTTGAAATGCACTTTACTGCGTTTATTGCTATCATCGTACTGATTGCCTATCAAGATTGGAAAATATTCATTCCGGCCACCATCTTTATTGTAATTCACCATGCCACTTTTGCCTACATCCAATTTATTGGCGTAACAGAGGGTAATGACGCATATCAAAACATATACTTTACTCAGCTAGATTATATGGATTTGCAAACCTTCTTTTTCCATGTAGGCCTGGTTGCCTTAGGGGTAGTCATTGCTGCTTCAACAGCAATCTATGTTCGTCAAAGATCTGTTCTGATTTCAGAGAAGTTAACTGAGATGGACAGAAATGAAAAGGCAACGAAAATCAACATTGAATTTGCAAATGAAATTGCCAACAGCAATTATGATTCAGAATACAAGCAGTCAGATGATGACACCTTAGGTAAGGCATTGCTAGAAATGCGCAACAGTTTAAAAGACAGCTCTAAAAGAGAAAAAAGGGAGAAATTCATGAACCTTGGTCTGGCTAAATTATCCGATATCATTCGTGACCACAATGGTAGTATGGACGAGCTTACCTATGAAACAGCTACCTTCTTAGTGAAATACATGAAACTGAATCAAGGTGCTATTTTCATCGTAGAAAATGAAAACAATGAAAATGAAGACACTTATTTAGAGCTGAAGGGTTGCTACGCTTATGAGCGTAGAAAACGGATTAATAAGCGAGTTCATCCTGGTGAAGGCTTAGTTGGACAATGTTATCAAGAGCAAGACGTAATCTACCTGACCGATATTCCTGATCAGTACATTAGAATACGTTCAGGCTTAGGAGATGCTAACCCAAGGATGTTAGTGATCGTGCCTATTAAAAGAGATACCGTAATAGAAGGCGTTATTGAGCTAGCAGGCTTTAATAAATTGGAGGATTTTGAACTAGACTTCCTAAAAGAAGCAGGTGAAAGTATTGCCGTAGCCTTAAATACTGCCAAAGTAAATCAAAGAACAAATACGTTATACGAGCAATCTCAAGAGCAAACTGAACAGATGCGCTCGCAAGAAGAAGAAATGCGTCAAAATATGGAAGAATTAGCTGCCACACAAGAGGAAATGGAAAGAACGCAGAGTGAGTATGAAAATGCCTACAAGCAGACTAAAGCTGAGAGGGATGCTTTTGAGAAAGAGTTAATAGAATTGAGAAAACAGCTTAAGGAAAATTGACTTATAAATTTATTGTCCACTACGCAAACAAATGAGGTGATGCCAACAGTGATTACTAATAGCCCATCAAAACGATGCTTATAAAAGGTAATCATTGATATTTTAACAATCAGATATAATTTTTTAACACTTAAAATATTGACATGCATACTGTTCTCATGACTTTAGATGAAGTAAAAAAGCCTACCCAGTAAACTGAATAGGCTTTCATTTGGTGGGGATAGTAGGATTCGAATGCCGAAGAAATCGGCACAAGCTCTACGACCCTCCCGACTTTGGGTCGGGATACTCCAAACCAGCTGAGCTATTTTATGACAATTTAGTGTTGGATGATTGAATGAGTGCTAAAATCTTTTCTCTGCTTTTCCATTTTTTTACCGCTAGCTCCCTTTGGTAAGCTTCCCTTTTAGAGGAGAACTCCTCATCATAGACTAGCTGCCAATCTGATTGACTGCCAGTAAACCCTTTATGCTTTGATAAATGCCTTCTGAGGCGTTCGTTAAGCGTATCGCAAGTATGACCGTAGTAGTACTTGTCCAGAGAAGCTGAATAGATGATATAAAAGTAGCACATAATAAAAAAGCCTACCCAGTAAACTGAATAGGCTTTCTTTTGGTGGGGATAGTAGGATTCGAACCTACGACCCCCTGCTTGTAAGGCAGGTGCTCTAAACCAACTGAGCTATATCCCCAAATTGTTCCCATTTAATACGTCTCTTTTAGCCGTTTGGGATTGCAAATGTAGTACAGAAAATTATATTGACAAACCATTTCAGAAAAAATAGTTGATTATTTTTCGCCTAATTCCTTAACTACCTATTTATCAATGGATAACAATATTAAAAATAATTGACGATTATTTAACCAATTATTTATCACTTTTAGAAACTTAAACAAATATATATATTTTGCTTTTATACCGCTATTTTGCAACTTTCGTTCTACTAATGGTAAAAGTATTATTCATTGAGAAAAATCCGTAAATTCTTATTCTGGCTTGTTCTACTATTTACCCTCATTTTTGGGTCGGTATCCTTGTATCTATACTATCATCAGGATAAACTTATTAAAACAATCATTACAGAAATCAATAAACGAGTTGACGTTCCTATTAGCGTTGGTAAAATCGCTATAAACTGGTACCAAGATTTTCCTAATATTTCCATTGTCTGCAATGATGTGAAAATACAAGAAGCTATAAAGGGAAGCGCCGCCTACTTAGCTGAACTACAACAGCTAGCCTTCTCATTTGACCTGCTATCGCTATTTCGAGGGGACTACACTTTCGATCGAGTAAGACTAAAAAATGGTACTGTGACTATCCTTACAACCAAAAAAGGAGAAAGAAACTATCTCATCCTTAAAAAATCAAGCGACAGTAAAAAGAAGGATATCAATTTCGATTTGAATAAAATTGAGATCGAAAAAGTAGACATTAATTATATTGATGAAAACTTAAAGCAGTCGTACTATCTTTTTGCGGAAAAATTAGATGCCAAACTAAATAAGGACGATGAAATATATCAAATTGAAGTAAAAGGCGATTTAGAAACAAAGAAGCTTTCTATTCAGGAAATGATATACTTCCGAGATAAGCAGCTTAATTTGTCCATGCAGCTTACCTACGATGAGGATAAGGAACAACTTTCGTTCGATCCTTCCATCTTCAAAGTAAACAAAAACGCCTTTTCCATAGCCGGTTTATATAAACTGGAAAACAGTTATTTCAACCTAAAAATCGATGGCATAGACACGGATATTCGAACTATCACCTCCTTACTACCCTATGAATTTGCCCAGACAATAGGTCCCTATGAGGCATTAGGTATGGCTAAATTCCACGGTACTATTATTGGCGAACTAAGTGCAACTAATAGCCCACTTGTGAATATGGACTTCAATGTAAAAAATGCGTACATGAAAGAGCCAACTTATAAAACAGAAATTGACTCCCTTAGCTTTACCGGAAGTTTCACGAATGGGCAACAGCATTCTTTAAAGACCTCAAAGTTAACAATTGAAAATGCTAAAGCTTTGATCAAAGGGCGTCCTATCATCGCTAGTTTTCAGCTTAGTAACTTTAACCATTTATATTTACGACTCGCTACCAGTGGAAGTATTAGCACTCAAGATTTATTCGGGTTCCTACCGATTAGCTCAGAATTTAAAGACTTAACAGGCGACTTGGATTTCAACCTTAGCTTAGAAGGGTACATAGATGACTTTGAAAAAGCAAGTACAGCACACAAAATCAGTAATAGCGGCGAATTAAGTTTGCATGGCGTTGGTGGAACCTATAAGGCCTACCCCTTACCTTTTAAAGACTTCTCAGGGCGACTCTTGTTCAATAAAAATGACATCGCCATCAATTCTTTAAGTGGGGAAATTGGCGTTTCAGACATACGAATGGATGGCTTCTTTCTGAATATTATACCCTATCTACTAAATGATAGTGAATCATTACTAATAGAAGCCGATACGAAGAGTAAATATATTGATTTAAACGAGTTGTTAAGTGGCTTGTCAAATGAAACTTATAGTAAAGAAAAACAGCAGGCATCTTATAAGTTTTCTATTAGCCCTTCTTTGCAATTGGATCTTAAAAGTGAAATCGACCACTTGATTTTCCAACGGTTTAATGGCAATGCTATTTCTGGCAGAATTCAGGTGAAAGACCAAACGCTAGTTGCAAATCCGCTTAAAATGAATACTATGGGTGGTAATATCATGCTATCAGGTACAATCGATACTGCACCACAAAATGGCATAGACATCCTTACGACAGCGAACTTCAATCAGTTGAACATCGATAGCATTTTCTACACTTTCTATGATTTTAATCAAGACTTTCTAACCCAGCAGCACCTGAAAGGAAGAATAAATGCTGATGTATTG
Organism: Marivirga sp.; assembly: GCA_046709585.1. Classification (GTDB taxonomy): domain Bacteria; phylum Bacteroidota; class Bacteroidia; order Cytophagales; family Cyclobacteriaceae; genus Marivirga. The sequence continues at coordinate 6,339 of JBKEFO010000008.1, read as the reverse complement.
GCTCATACCGTATTAGATAAATCACTCAATTTCATCCCTGAAGCATTTGAAGCCTCTATCTTAGCAAGTGTAAAAGAAGGCAAGCTCATAAATTTTGGACCTATGCAGAGTCTGTCAGATTATGTGAATGAAAAAGATTTAGCTAACTTAAGTTTCGGTGAATTAAAGAACAGCATCCAGATTAAGAACAAAACGATCTACTTACCAGAAATGATCATAAAATCGAATGTCTCTGAAATACAAGTTCAAGGGACGCATACCTTTGACCAGGTGATTGATTATAAGCTGCTCGTACCTTTGAAGAACTACAAAAGGCTTGACAAGGACGCTGAATTTGGGGCGATTGAAGAAACAGATGAATACACCAAACTATTCTTGAAAATCACTGGTACAACAGATGATTTCACCGTGAGCTGGGACGGAAAAAAAACAATGAATGCTGTGGGTGGTAAGCTAAAAGAAGAGGCTAAGAACATAAAAAGTCTGATCACTGGAAAGGGCATTAAAAAAGAAAATAAAAAAGAAATTGAAGTTACTGAAGATGATTATTTCGACTGGTAGAATTTATATCCTTATTTGTCTAATATGTGGTTCACAACTATCTGCACAACATCAAAATATGAGCGTAGATAGTGTTGAAACCCAAACTAGTGCCTTAATAATTGGTCTTGATGGCTGGGACTCAAGCTATGTCTGGGCTAGCGGCACAAGTGGTACCGTTCTTAGAAGTGAGGACGGTGGAAATTCCTGGAAAGAACACGTTTATGAAAAAGCAGATAGCCTTCAATTCAGAGCTATCAAAGCACTATCGGCTACCGAGGCCTTAGTTATGAGCGCAGGAGAAGGCGCTGCCTCTCAGCTACTGAAATTCAGTGTAAGGGATGGATGGCAGCATCTTTATACCATGGAGCATGAAGATGGATTCCTTGATGCAATAGAACTATTCCCAAATGGTACTGCAATTGCATATGGTGACGCTATTGACAGCAGCTACTTTATATTGTTGTCGGATACCACATTTTCGAATTGGAAAAGAATATATAAAACCCCAATTCCGGGAGTTAGTGAAGGAGGTTTTGCCTCTAGCGGCACAAACATTGCCATTGGTGAAAATGGTAAAGCATGGATAGGCACTGGTGCAGGAGGCAATGCGAATGTATTGATCTCTGAAGATTATGGTCAATCTTGGACCATAGAGGAAACACCAATGGTAAAAGGAGAAGCAGCTGGTATTACAGCTATACGCCAAAAGAACAATTATTTATTCATCGCCGGAGGAGATCTAGCCATCAGCATGGAGTACACTGATAACCTATTTTTTTCTGATACTAATGGTAAGCAATGGCAGGCCTTCGACCAACCACTTACAAAAGGTGCGTTTTATGGTGCTGCCATAAATCCGTACAATGGCGCTTTACAGTACATTGTTTGTGGCCCCGCAGGAGCTGACATATGGTTATCGAAAGCGCTCGGTTGGCAAAAAATCAGTAGTAGGGATCTTTGGACTGTTGAATTTATCGACGAGCAACATGCGTTGCTTGCAGGAAGAAATGGCTACATGATAAAGGTGACACTAAACGATTAATCATTCTCCACTAATACTGTAATAAGGTCTTCAAGTGCATTCTTACGAGACCCTTTGATAAGCACTGTGCTTCCACTTTTGATTGGCTGCTCTTTTAGGTGTCTGATCAATACCTCCTTATTGAGAAAAAAAGTACCAAAAGGATCCACATTCATAGCTTTTTGAATCTGTTCACCAAAATATATACGTCTGCTCACACCTAAATCAACGGCCAATTCAGCCAACTTCTCATGTTCAATTACACTCATCTCGCCTAGCTCTAACATATCACCTAAAATGGTAACAGACGCTGATTTAGCACTTGAGCATAAGCTTTCAATAGCCAATTGCATAGAATCTGGATTAGCATTATAGGCATCTAGGATGATGGTATATTTACTCGTCTCAATAAGTTGAGAACGCATATTATCTGGTTCATAGGCTGCAATTGCTTCAGCAGCCTCCCGTATATCAACCTCAAAATACTTTGCTACACATAGTGCTGCACCCACATTATTGAAATTATATTGACCAAATAATTTCGTGCTTACCTCAATACTATTTTCTATGATCATCTTTAAATGAAAAGAGGAAGGGGCAATACTGGCTTCCAGATAATCACCCTCGTTAGGATAAGAGAGTGCATCTGCAAACCTTTTTTTCATATTATTCAAGACAGCATCATTGGTATTGATAAATACCTTCCCTTTATTCTTTCTTATAAAATCAAACAATTCACTTTTACCAATTATTATGTTCTCAAAGCCACCAAATTCACCAATATGTGCCTTCCCTATATTTGTAATGAGGCCAAAATCTGGCTGTGCTATCGCACAATAGGAAGCTATCTCCCCCATGTGGTTAGCACCCATTTCAATAATTGCCATTTCATAACTTTCATCTATCTCCAATACACTTAAAGGCACGCCAATGTGGTTATTTAGATTACCTTTTGTGGCATACGTTTTATATTTCACAGATAAGGCCAACTGCATCAATTCCTTAGTAGTGGTTTTACCATTACTACCAGTGATACCGATAACAGGTATTTTAAGCTGACTTCGATGATAAGCTGCCAATTCCTGTAGTGCCGCTAATGCATCAGCAACGACAATGCATTGCGCTTCTTTTAAGCCTTCAATCTGCTCATCTAGCACTACTACCGTTGCCCCCTGATTAAGCGCTTTTTGTGCGAAGGCATTGCCGTTAAAATTAGGGCCTTTCAGCGCAAAAAATAAATTACCTTGAGCAATTCTTCTTGTGTCCGTACAAACTCCTGTACTAGCTTGATAAATCTCATATAGGTTTTCAATCTTCATCTTATGCTTGGTTATGTATAGCTAAAGTAGTAAATGAGTAGCAGTTTTCTACTTGCAAAGCGTTATAATTGTACTTTAATAATGCATCTTTTGAATACCACAAATCTTTTTACCAGATACAATAAACTCCCTTATCGGTTAGCCATGAGAAATACCAGAATAGGCAATACAAAATGGATGATTTTAGGAGTAATACTCCTATTCCCCTTTCTAGTATCTGCTCAGTATGACTATCGGCAATATTTTGATACTAAAGTAATGGAGGGTTTAGCAGTAGAACACCCCTGGATAGGCGGCTTAAATGGCATCCAATATGGTCAGATAGACCTCAATAATGACAATGAACTAGACCTAGTAGCGTACGATAGGTCCTCCAAAATCACACACTGCTTTTTAAAAGTAGCAGACATGTACACCTATGCCCCTGAATACAATCATATCTTTCCGAAAGAAATCTACAATTTCATGCAGCTTATAGACTATAACCAAGATGGTAAGCAAGATCTCTTTACTGCAGGCAATTTAGGGTTGGTAGTTTATGAAAATGTGAGTATTGGCGAGAGTTTTAACTGGAGAAAAATAAGCTCCTTCATTTCCTATGAAAGTGTGAGTGGTAATGAGATAAACCTGCAATTAGCCTTCAACGATTACCCCTATTTGGGAGACATAGATAAAGACGGCGATATAGATATATTAAGCTTTAATACGAATGGACTGGAGAGCAGTATCATTTTTTATAAAAATAATAGTGTAGAGCTAACAGGCATCCCTGATATGAGCCCCATAAAGCTTGAAAATAATAGATGGGGCAATTTTGAAGAATGTCAATGTAATCAATTCGCTTTTGATACTGACAATTGTCGTGGCAATAGAACCTACCCTACAAATGGCAACAGATTACATATAGGTGGTAAAAGTGTTTTTATTGCAGACCTTAATAAAGACAATCTATTAGAGTTAATCACTAGCCATCAAGAGTGTAATGCAGTATATAATTTTTCTGGTGCCTTGCCGGGGATAAATCCAAAGTATACTGATTTCAGTAGCATTTTTCCTGAGAATACCGAAACTGTGGCCTTTGATTATTACCCTAATACCATGATGCTCAAAGACGATAATGGGACACCAGCAGCATTAGTTGTAAGTCCTAATTTAGAAACGCAATTAGGGATTGCTGTTAATTTTATTCAATCTAACTGGTACTACCAAATCGATGAATCAGGCATAGCCAGCCTACAGACCAAAGCCTTCCTACAAGAAGATATGATAGATTTGGGAATTCAGAGCAGCCCTGCATTGTGGGACTTTGATAAAGACGGCGACCTTGATCTCTTAGTCGCTTACACAGATACCTTTGAATCTTCTCTTTTTAGCGGAATCAATTTATACGAGAATACCGGCAGCAGCACAATTCCCCTTTATGAGTTAATAGACGATGACTACCTGTCTTTTGCGAATACCGACTATACAAACCTACTTTTACAAATTAAGGACATCAACCTAGATGGAATACCTGATTTAGCCTTCCAAGCGACAGAAAATGGACAGAACAAATTGCTTATTCAAACTGGCAATTCGACAGGATTTGATGCACCTATCACTATTGAAGGGGTTTTTATTGGTTTCGGCTACTCCTTTCATTTCACACAGGTGACAGGAAGTGAATCTATAGACTTATTCATAGGTAAATCCTCCGGCGGCCTTATTCTATATGAGAATATTGGCTCAGCAAACCAATTTAGGTATAATAAAGTAACGGACAATTACTTATCCATAAGCGATAATTTCTTTAAATCTGGCATAAAAGTGTACGCTGTAGATATGGATGAAAATCAGCAAGATGACCTAATTGTAACTGACCAATCGGGCTTAATAAAGATTTATTCTGATTACAAACTAGGCTCTGAAAGCTTCGACAGCATCGCTATCTACAATAGCCGGCAAGAAGATTTTATCAAAAACACCTTTGGCAGCGGAAATACCATCGTCGCTGCTCCGATATACAATTCAAGCTATCCGTCGCTTATAATTGGTGGAATCAGCGGAGGCCTAAGAATATTAAGAAATAAACTTGAATATACTGCTTCCACTGGAGCTGAAATGGAGCTTTTTACCATTTACCCAAACCCTAACAACATTGGTTTTGTGAACCTTAGAGTAACTGAAGCCAGTATTCTAACTATTTCAAGTGCAAGCGGAAGAATAATCTCTGACAACTTAAGTCTCGCTAAGGGACTAAATAGCATTCCTACGAAAACTTTAACGCCGGGGCTTTACTTATTTACAGTACAGCTTACTTCAGGGCAACTCATAAGTAAAAAATTATTGATATACTAGGCTACCTACTTTAGTTCAAAGCGATCAGCATCTAAATGAGCAGGGAATTTCTGTCGGCCACTTAATAAGCCTTCTGACGATAAAGTTACTGTTTTTACCTGAGCGCTCACTCCCATGTCTATTAACTTCTCTCCTTTAAAGCTGTAGGCGGCGGAATGACCATTGAAGGCAACACCATGGCCGTCTTCGCCAATTCTGTTCACGCCAATACTATAAGCTAAATTCTCTATCGCACGCGCCTCTAAGAGAGTATCCCAGGCGTTCACCCGTGCTGCTGGCCAATTAGCAACATATAAAAGCAGATCATACTTAAGCCCCTCTGGATTATTTTGATTTCTACTCCATACAGGAAAACGTAAATCATAACAAACCAAGGGGTTAATTTTCCATCCATTTAGTTCTACTATGATAGTTTGCATGCCCATATCAAAATGCTGATGTTCTTCCGCCATTCGAAAAAGGTGTCTTTTATCATAAAACTCAAAAGAACCGTCGGGGCGCATCCATATCAACCTATTGAAGTATTTTCCTGAAGCCTGCACTATGTAGGAGCCGACCACTACTGCCTTTTTTTGAGCAGCCATCTGGTGCATCCACTTAAAAGTGTGCAAGTTCATTGGCTCAGCTAGCCTTTCTGCATCCATAGTGAAGCCAGTATTAAACATTTCTGGCAGCACTATAAGGTCTGTCTGTTCCTCTATTCCGAAAATCTTCTCCTCCAATTGAGCCATATTGGCTCCTTTATCTTCCCAATAGAGGTCTGTTTGAACTAGGCTAACTTTTAAATCTTGCATAATAACGCTGCTGCTTTTCCTAATGTCTCCTCTCCTTTTGCAATACAAAAACGAAGTGCTTTAGGATCTGTTTTCTGCTGATAGAAGGCAGATATAGGCACTGAAGCTACTCCTACCTCTTTCGTTAAATAGCTGGCAAACTCCATTGCAGATTCGTCGCTAATAGCACTATAATCTAACAGTTGGAAATAGGTTCCGTGAGAAGGTATTACCTTGAAATTAGAATTTTTAACTTTATCAAGGAAGAAATCACGCTTTTTCTGATACATCTGACCTAAGCCCAAATAATTCCTTTCATGCTTGAGGTATTCTGCCATTGCATATT
>JBKEFO010000007.1:0-28114 GCA_046709585.1 Marivirga sp. | reverse complement strand
TCTTAAGGACTCCATATCAAATTCTCTTCCTTCGGAATCAATTAATTTCATAGAATAATTAGCCTTAGGATACTGCTTTGGCTCCTCTAATATTGTATCATTTTTAATGTCAGGGTCTGCTATTCCTGTTTTCAATACGCCACGCTGAATAAACCCTAACACTTCAGTATGTAGACCTGTGAAATATAAGAAGCTAAAAACACCTAAAATGATGCTATATTCTATGAGACTTTTTTTTACCTTTTTATTCATGATAGTCATTTAATTCACTTTTCATAATAAGTCCCTGCCAATAAATCAAAAGTTATAATTGACTATCGCGTTAATTAGGAACAAGTTAACCTTGTTTAAAACGAATGCTGGATTATCAGGAAAATCGCCTGTCCCATATTTGTAAGTAACAAGCAATTCTGGACTTAAGCCATTCCATTTCTCATTTTCATAGAATAGATCTAAGTTAATATGCATATAATTAGGGACTGCATATTTAGTTAATTCCGGAGACGTTACAGCAGGCTTCCATTGGTGCCCAATACTTAATATGGATTTTAATTTTTGCTCCGCCCAGTTAAAGTCTCGCTGGTAATACATCACTAAAGCATGGTTATTTCCAAAACCTTCACTTCTTTCCCGTTTCTGAAAGCTAAATAGGAACTCGCGTCCCCACTCACGAGGAAAGAGGAATCTACCTTGTTGGGTGATGTAGTTATAAGCCAAACTTAATTTCCCCTTTGGAAGTGACTTTGAAATTTGGGCGCCAAAAAGTTGAGCAGTTGCATCTTGAACATATCGCAAAGTTGGATCGTCGTTTCCTCCGTCCCCGACTCTATTTTGCAATAGCCATTCGATTGCTACTTGAAATCCAGAATTGTTACTGGCATATGTGGGCTTAATGTAAATCACATTGAAAATATTATCCACATAATAATCCCAAAGTTCTATTTTCAGGCTTCCCAATTGATAGTCTGTATTAACCAAGGCAATGTAATCCGATGAGGAATTACCTTTATATTGGCTTCCTTGACCATTTACATCTCTTCCTACAGGATAAATACCTAAGGTTTGACCAATATTTTCAAAGCCATCATAACTTCTAGGGGCAATTCTATTGACCAGCCCTAGCTGCAATTTAAGCTTGTTCTTTTCCTCATACTTATAGAATGCTCCTTCAAATAAGGTAGGAATCATTCTTCCATCTTGTCCATTTAAAAAGGGCGAGAAAAATCCTTGACGACCAATCTTCATTTGATGGTTCCCTTTTCTGTATTGGACATATAACTCACCTGGAAATGCAATAAACCTTTGTGCTGGATCTTGTACATTAAAGTTCCCCGCTACATACCTACTCCCTCTGCCAGTGGTAGGGTCTAAAACATCCACATTACTAAGGCCTGTATTCCAGCTGCTAAAAACAGCTCCTCCAAGCTGCCAATGTTGATTGAAGTTATAAGTGTATTTCAGTTTCAAGCCTGTAGCTAGCGCATACCAATCCTGTAATTCTCCCTCGTTAAAGGAATGCATATAATAGTTCCTCCACTGTCCACTAAGATTCCCTTTCTTCGTCTCTTCATTGTCCTCTTGTTTTTCCTGAGCAACAAGAAATGATGTCAAGAAAAGACTGATAACTACTATAAAAGTGATTCTCATTTATTTAGTTTTCTTAATTTGATAGACACTATCATAATACTGCACTATTGGAGCAAATGGACCATATTTATGTTGTTGCGCAGGAAATGGATCTTCCCACGGACCATAGGCTGTTGATACTGGCTTTAGTTTTAATTGAGGAAAGTCATTTTGGGTCTCTTTTTTTTGGGGCCTATCGAAGCTATTGATATATGCTGCTACATGAAGGGCTTCCTCATCTGTCAATTTAGGATTATCTTTAGTAGCTACCAGATGCGGCATATTCGCTTTTATAAATTGTGCCGATGTCAAGACTCGGTGCATTCCTGCACCGTGATTGAAGGTATCGTTACCCCATAAGGGGGGATATTGATAGCCCTTTCGTTCATCTGCTAATTTAATACCTTGTCCATTGTCACCATGGCAAACCAGACAGTCATTGATATAAACTTGCCTACCAATAACTGGATCCGCTACAAATGAAGGTATTTCTAACTTTACAAAGCCTTTGTACCAGTTTGCAGTATCCTCAGGAACACCTTCACTTAACCACTCCATATAGGCAACCAGTGCCTGCATTTGCTCAGAATCTTCCGGCAATGAAGCCCCATTCATACTGCGCTCCATACACCCATTAATACGCCCTTCAATGGTGCCGATCTTATTTTCCCTACTGTTAAACTGCGGAAACCGATTCGTCACTCCCACCCATGCTGCTGCCCCTGCCTTGGTTCCTCCTTCTAAATGACAATTTTGACAATCAAGGTTGTTTCCAGCAAAGAGCCTGTTCTTAGTGTCAATAACTTGAGGCCCCAACCATTTAGATGATTCTGTAGCCAACAAATAACCAAATTTGACCTGCTTTCCCCTTCTACCATCGGGTAAGTCATTTTCAATAGTTGGCAAATGCCATTCTTTATCAGCTTTTTGAAACACCTCTGACAACCACTTTGGAGCAGCATCCATTAAAATAACCGCGCTAAAAAGGATTAAAACCATTGCTAAAATCCCAAGCATCACGCTGGTAGTACGTCTTATTAATTTCAAAAAGTCCATCTCTAAAAGAATCTATTTATGAACAAGTGATGTGCTTTAACCGCATCACTTAAAAAGTTAATGCGGTAATTTATGTCTGATTTTACCATAAACATAAGTCCCTAGCGTAGCAGATGCTATAACTACAAGTATCACACCTACGCCATTCCCCAATAAAATAAACATCGGCCCTGGGCATGCACCTGTCATTGCCCAACCTAAACCGAAAATAGTACCTCCGATCAAATACCGAGCGAAGCTAAACTTCTTAGGTACAATAATAATTGGCGACCCATCTATGGACTTTAGTTTATTCCTTTTAATTATTTGAATTATAATAATCCCAACTACCACTGCAGAGCCAATTACGCCAAACATATGAAAAGACTGGAACTTAAACATTTCATAAATTCTGAACCAAGAAATCACTTCTGCTTTTGCCAGCGTAATTCCGAATATCGTTCCTATAAATAAGTATCTTAATAATTTCATTATTTGTATTCTACTTAAATTTTGAAATTTATTATAGTAAAAACAGGTAGGGTAAAATAAAGTAAGTCATCGTAAGACCTCCGATAAAGAAGCCTACAACAGCAAGCAGCGAAGCAGGCTGTAAATCACTTAAACCCGAAATTGCATGACCTGAGGTACATCCGCCAGCATAGCGTGTGCCGAAGCCTACCAAAAACCCACCTACGACCATGAAAATAAAGCCTTGTAAGGAAAATAAATTCTCCCAATTGAAAATTTCTGTAGGAACCACATCCTGACCTGGGTTACTAATCCCGTAGCCTTTCAATTCTGCTATAGTGGCTTCAGATATATGAGCAGCTGGCTCATAACCCAAGTATAAAAAAGCAATTAACCCTCCCAACACTAAGCCTGATGCAAATACCATATTCCACATTTGATCTCTCCATTGAAAATCGAAGAACTCACATGACTTTCCAGCTCCTAGAATAGAACACATGGTTCTTAAATTGGCCGATAAGCCGAATGATTTTCCAAAGAATAACATTGAAAACATAACCAAAGAAATTAGTGGTCCTGCAACATACCATGGCCATGGTTGGCTGATCCAATCTAATAATCCATTCATAAATACTACTTTTCGTTTTTGTTAATTTATTTACATCCATAGTCCTTTGGACCATTTTGTTATTGTCTAAATCAAATTTACCATGAGATCATTTGGCGGGGTGTAACAATGGTTACAAAATCATGAAATATATCCTATACTACGAAAGGAGCAAGTGTCTTTTATTAGTCAGGCATCCTGAACTTGATAACCGCAGACGAAAGAATGGTGAATATTCCTATCAATACAATGGCATATTGAACACCATATAAATCTGCAACTATACCAGAAATTATGGCCCCAAAAGCATAGCCTAGGTCACGCCATAAACGAAAAACGCCAATTGTTTCGGCCCTTTGTCCTGGACTAGTTGCACCCGCTATTGTTGACAAGAAGGTAGGGTAAACTAGGGCGGTTCCGAAACCTAATAGGGCGGACAGTACGGCCAAGAGCATATAAGATGTGCTGTAAGCGATTGCTAGTATGGCTACTCCTTGTAGCAGCATACCCCAAAAGAGCATCTTCTTTTTTGAATAAATGTCAGACATTCTTCCTGTAAAAAGCTGTCCTATTCCCCATACTGTAGGGTAAATAGCGGTGAGCAATCCTATTTTTGCGACATCCAACTGCATTGAGAGGAGTAAAATGGGTAGAAGGCCCCATATCATGCCATCATTAAGATTATTAATTAAACCTGCTTGGGTAACGGAGCTTAGCGTCTTATTCTTAAAAGTAGTGTCTACAAATATATTATCGAGCGCTTTTACCTTGTTTAAGGTACTTTCCTTTTTTACAAAACTCCGAGTATCTTTGATAAAAAATACCGTTAACAGTAATCCCACGACAGAAATGAATATACCGATATAAAAGGTATAGGGAGTGATACCGTAACGATTAGCAACAAAACCAGAAAGAAAAGCTACTACTCCTACCGCAAAATATCCTGCAAACTCATTCAGGCCCATGGCAAACCCCCTGTCCTTTTCACCAACCAAGTCTATTTTCATGACCACCGTTGTACTCCATGTCAGGCCTTGGCTTACTCCCAAAAATATATTGGCCAATATCACCCAATTCCAGGTAGGTGCATAAATCAGGATAAAAGGTATAGGAATAGCAATGATCCATCCGATTATTAATAGGTTTTTCCTCCCTAGCCGATTAGATAAACGCCCTGTAAAATAATTCGTAACTGCCTTAGTTAGCCCAAAGGCGGTAATAAAGGATAAGATCGCAGTGTTGGATGCTATGCCAAATTCTATGTTGGCAAACTTAGGTATAACAGACCTCTCCAAGCCTACCATACCACCCACAAAGGCATTGATGATGACTAATAGTGTAAACTGCCTCCAGTTTTGTTTCAACCCTAATTCGCTCTTTTTTTCTTGACTATCCAATGATCAAATTTAAAGGCTTAAAATTTAAAATTAACAATAAGTTGTGTAAGATGTCTCTCTTCTTTTAAAATGGGATTGCTTATCACTTCATTTGCAAGTATAAAAGTATTTAATAACATGAAGCTAAGGTTATCCCCATTATCTCTTAGCCGCGCTTGAAGATCTAAGCTTATTTGGCTTAGACTCCTACTGTTTCTAGTATTTGTTAACTCATTTACATCCTCATAAATAGTCCTCGCCAAGTAAAGACCTATGTTAAGTTGCTTCCAAGTTCTAAAAGGCTGCGCATCAAGTTTTACAGCATGACTATTCACCTCATGAAATGCTTCTATTCTGTGTCTACTAATAAAGGTATAGAAGGGTTTTGCATGCCATTCCTTGGGAAAAGTAAAGCGTCCGACTGAAAGTCCTTGCGTAACATTGTATGAAACTTGCCACCTAGGCTTAATCCATTTCATCCGAGCAGATACGATGTGCGATTCCTGCTTTAAGTCTTGCTCCGAGAATAGCTGCTTTTCATCTAGTCCATTCTGGAAAACATACTGAAGGCCAAGCTTTATCGCTGATTTACACCATTCAAATTGATTAAAATTGACATAGCTATATTGGTTAATATAATACTGCCAATTGTGAAACCTTGTATTTTCATTCAGCTTTATGTGCCCCCCTAAAATCCACAAATTTATGTCTCTATTTATTGGTGAGGCAGTACCTTCATTTTGATAGTGATCGTAAAGACCAATACTTTCAGAAATGTATACCCACTCGGTAGTCGATCTTGGCGACACTTTGTTGAAAACCCCTGCATTTAATTCAAACCTGTGGCCTTCATTCCAGTCGAGCCATAAACCTTGAAATGCCGAGGGTTTCAGTCTGGAATCTTGCGGATTAACAAAGGGTGTTTCCACCAACATTTTCCCTAATTTAATATAAGAATCTTTATGCCTGTATTTAACAAAGAGCTCCTCAAGCCTATCCAAATCGTGTTTGTTTGATGGATCCTGCAGGTCAAATAATTAGCGCTCCCACTTAGGGTGTTTCTGTGCATAATAGTCCTCTGAATCTAGTGCCGCTGAGGCAATTTTATAGGAATATAGGCCCCCAAGGCCAATTTTAAGGCCTTTCCAATACGCTGTATGATAATATAGGCAGCCGCCCAATGCTAAGGCGGCGTGGTACGCCTTACTTTCAGGCCAGAAAGTATGCATGATATTAGTTCTAATTAATCCGCTGGTATGACCTTTTTGAAACCACTCTTTAAAAACTTTCGCTTCATTTGGATTAAAAGAGCCGTGGTCCACCTAATCGATGGACTCAACTGCTGGTGATTGCTTTTAGCATAACCAAAAATCGGGTATAAGATGATACAACTTTATGATCAGTGGGCAGCACAAGCCTTTGATAATATTTCAGATAGTCAGCAGAGTCATCTGCACGCTGTTCTAGCACTCCTAAATAAATAGGCACTAGCTGAAGCAGTCGCTGGTAGCTTTGCTAATCAAATACTATTCGCCTTATACGACGATCTTATCAAAACTGGAGCCATTAGTAAAGCGCATGCCTTTGAAATAGGTACTAAGATTGAAGAAATAGACATTATAGACCTCCGGCGCGAATTAGCTCCCAATATTGATAATGAAGATATCATCTTTGTTTTTAGGCAACTATTGAAAGGATCCGAAAATCACCAGAGGGCTTTCGTAAAAAAATTAACAATCTTAGGGGTTCAGTATACTGCGCAATATTTGAACTTGGAAGCTTTTGACGCAATCATTAATCAAGGAAACTAAATATACTTAACCTAATTGGTAAAGCACATGCAAATAAACAACAAATACATTTTGTATAGTATCATGTTAGCAACATTAATAAGTTGTGAGACAAAAGATAAAAAGTGGAAAATTTAAGTGCACCGCAAAGCAGTGAAGTATTAGTTTCAGAGTCGCACCTAGGCTCTTGGTAAGTACTAGCTATGTATGCCACAATCCCAATAGTGGCTCTCATGATGAAATGTTAGCTCCTCCACTTGCTGGTATTAAACAGCTGTATGTACAGGAAAGTGGAAACAGAATTGATTTTATAAAAAGGATGGCAGCTTTCGTTGTCAACCCTAATGAAGAAAGCGCCTTAATGAAAGGCCCTATCAAACGCTTTGGCCTAATGCCCAAACTTACCCACAATCAACAGTTTCAACAATGACAGTAGCGTTTTAAGACACATATTGTAATTTATAGAAGAGACCCTCCTTTTATGGTTGGCTGCCACTCTTATGGCTTTTCATAGCAGCTAATGTTATGTTCTTTTTAACATCCTTTCAAATAACTCCACACGTTTGGTGTTTGATTATCTGAAAGTAATTTGACCCAGCCTGTTATTTCTTGTATAATAAGATCTTCCTCTCCAGAGCAAGGATGTTTTTTATATTTTTTGACTTTTACTTTACACCAGAGACCTTTTTGTTTATTTACTGACGTTATTTGCCAAAGATCGCCTGTTAGCGTGACTATTTTCTGAGAATCTGTACTTGGCCTTTTTCGTAAACTTAATCCTGGGTCATTTGCATACCAACCTAATACACCTTTTCTATTGATCAAGTATTGCATCCAGCTTGTCAATTTTAGGCCTTTAGAAGTTAACTCTGATTCACTTAACCAGTAGCCATTTTTAGTTTTTACAAATCCGTCTTTTCTATCAGTGTAAATTATAGCCATTATCTCATATCCTACCATTTCAAGATTGGCATATTCAAATTCTGACATTTGACCTTTTACCGTGATAAAGGCCTCATAGCCTTCATTATTTGAATCATTCGAACCTAGCGTCAGTTTGCCGATTGAAACACCTTTTGGATGTGTGTAAATCTTTAAACCAGTTTTTGGAATATAGATGCAACAGACATCAAACCCATCGTCTGGCATTAATAATCCCTTTTTAAGCTCTTGGGCACTAATTATTGGCGAAAAGAAAAAAAACAATACTATTAATGGATACTTCATGTGTGTGATTTACTATTGAAAATAACCGTTAATATATTCGACTTAGGCAATTTCAAAGCACAAAACTTTCAGTTAAGCACTTATTTTGACACGAGCTAGAACGCTAGAATTTACTACTATCCCGCCCATTTTTTATATACATTGTGTGTGCCCAGTATGGGCATCTGATACTGAATATTAAATTATTCTAGAGGGTGCAAGTTCCTTATAGGCAAGTTGGTGAAGCCTGTTAGTAAGCCGCAAAGCCTGTCCCGATTCTTTAAGGGGGCTGGTTTTCCGTGAGGAATGCAGTGAAGAAATGTAAGGCCTTCATATTGCCCAGTAAAGCCATTTTAGCACTTCAAAAGCTACTTTCACTAAGGGAAAGAATGGTGAAACAGCGGGCAGGCTATCTTGGCTCTATGAAAGAATATAAATGTATGCTCACCCGAAAAGAGTATAAATCATTATTTGAAATACAGGAGGAAATGATTCATTATTTGAGCAAACAGATAGAGGATATTGAAAAAGAAATAATTGCATTGATCAACGATGATCAAAAGATAAAGCAATTATACACACTAATCGTTTCAGTCAAAGGCGTAGGACTGATAGTAGCTGCAAATATCATAGTGGTGACTGATTGCTTCACAGGATTTACTGATAGCAGAAAATTTGCCTGTTACGCAGGCATAGCACCCTTTGAAAAACAATCAGGTACATCCCTGAAAACAAAGGCTAGGGTTAGCCATTATGCAAACAAAAAAATAAAATCCCTACTCAATTTATCCGCCTCATCTGCTATCTTGGCAGTCCCTGAACTAAAGGCGTACAATCAACGTCGGGTCGAAAGCGGGAAAAGTAAAATGAGTACTTTAAACATTGTGCGCAATAAAATTGTCCACCGGATTTTTGCCGTCGTTAAAAGAGGAACGCCATACGTTTCTCTTTATAAACATGCTGCTTAAAATAAAAGCCAAAATTATAGGTTTTACCTTAGAATACAGGCAGGCTGAAGGTGAAGTAGACTGAAATTCGAATATTAATCTTGTGTTAGTATAGCCTTTTCTTGAATTGGGACAAAGCTACAAAGGTGTAAAGAGCGGCTGCAGTATGCTTTACGATCCGCCGTAAACAGACCCTTACGTACGCTGGTGTGAGAGGCGCACCGTGAGCTTATGGCTCACGGCCGTCTACTCGATTACCAAAAGTTATTTTTTCTTTAGTGCCTGAATTCTTTCTTTATAGGAATCATCTCCACTTATTTTATAAGCTTTAATTACAAATTTTATAGCATTGTCATTATCCCCATTTCTTTCATAATAATCGGCCATAGAATCGTAGCTATTGGGACTATTTGGGTAATACTCAATGGTAAGTTCAAAGTACATCTTAGCTCTTTCCATTTGGCCCATATCCATACTCATGTAACCCTGCATATTTATTAAGAATTCGGGAAAAGGAGGTACAGCATAGCCGAAATGCGTTTCAAGTTTATGTTGTCGATACCTAACAATCTTATTAATTTCATCTGCAGTGGTAGTTGGCATATTATATTTGTCAATATTTTCCGTTTGGTACCATTCAAAAACAGAAATTAAACCATCCATAATGGAAGGAAAGGGAATAGTACCATGTAAATCTCTTGGATAATACTTCCATTCAAAAGCTAATTCATTTTGCTTATTTTGATTCAATACTTCAGAAAAAGCAATATTAGATCGTGAAAATATGGTAAAGTCTGTTGTGTCTTTTTTTATTTCATTTAAGGTCATTCCCGATTTCTGCATATATACATGTCCTGCCAGCGACATAAATAATGACTTCCCTTTGTAATCAGCACTTGAAACTTTATCTCTCGCTTCCTTAATTAATTGTTGATTATCCCACTCCAAGCTAGGGTCAATCGCCAAATAATTGGAAAACAACTCTGGGTGATGAACTAGCGAATAAAGAGCAAATAAGCCTCCATAAGAATGACCTATTAACGTTCTAAAATTAGTAACAGGATATTTATTTTCTACAAATGGAATTAGTTCAGTCTCTATGAACTTACTAAAACTGACTGCCTCTCCATTCTCATTACCATAAGGGTCGTCTATTTTTGAAGTTGTCAAGTCACGCATTCTGTTCTTATCGTTTGAAATGCCAATAATAATCATTTCAGGCATAAAGCCACCACTGTAAAACCTGTGAACATTATTGACAGTGGGCAGGAATTCTTCTCCATCCAAAATATATACTACAGGGTATTTTTGGTTTTTAGTAGGGTCGTAATCCGCAGGGAGTTGCACATAAATTTTCCTGTGCTCTTTTAAGCCTTTGGAATATAAGCTGTCCATAGTTCCGACTTTTTCTAAAAACTGAATACTTTGATTGGCTTGACTATATGCAAATTGTTGAAAGAAGAAACTTAAGCCAATAACTAATATTATCTGTATTCTATTCATTATTAATTTGAGTTTAATTGAGGCTAACGCCTAGCTATAATGAGTGGGAATTAGATGCCACGCCTTGATTTAAATTTAAAACTTGTGGCGAACTTTCCAATCTCCACCAAAGTATCCTTACCGATAAAACCCCATTTATTCATAGCTTTTGTTAGCTGGCGTCTTGATTTTATTAATGTATAATTCATATCCTGACTCGCCCGTTCTGTCCTTTATGAGCCGGGCTGTTTTTTGGTCGTTCACTGTATCATATGTAATTGACAATTCAGGATATCTTTTCAGTTTCAGCTTCGAGCGAGTCCATTTTAAAATCTTGTATGTTTTACTATCAGAACTGTCGTATATCCAATGCCAAGTCAAATAAACTTTTCCTGTTACTCTGGATGTATTTGCAGGAATATCTAAATCAATTGGGTCATATCCAATAAATTGAACGCGAAGTGTTCGGTTTACGTCCGTAATATTAGCTTTAAAAGCTGCCTGGCCATTTTCACTTGAAACTGCACCTATTTTTTCAAAGGGAAAGTAAACACTAACTCCTGCTAATTCGCTATCATCGGCCCAATCTTTAATAGTCAGATTTATTTCTAAACTATCCGCTGTTATCGCTTCGGTTTCTACTTGTATGTTCTGTTCACATTGTAGGCAGTCCGTAAACTGTACTCGCAAAGAGTCGCGAGAAACAATTTCATATATTCCCTTGCCAAGTCCTGTTCCAGTACATGTAAAAAAAAATAGCTGAAGGTGCCATCTTCTTGAAATTGAAAGATGTCTGATTCAAATCCAATGTCCTTTTTTGTTGTGAAGTAGGTTCCAGGATGTGATTCCTGTCCGAAACACAGTAAAGTGAAAGAGGTCAATATGATTGTTAGAATTATCTTCATTCTTGCTACATGCCAGCTAACGCCAAGCTAAGATGCGTTTGCTACACTTAACTGACGGAGCACTAAACTAGTAAAGCCAAACCGATACTACAATACTAGCTGTGAAATAAATGTTGCCTACCAACTAAAGATAAAAGCACACTGCCAGCTAAAAGCACTGCAGTGATTAGCAGTTTGGCTTTACGATGACTACACTACGATATAGAAGCTAGATGGTAATCTGGCATTTTACTTTTAAAGTTGAAAGATACATCTCCAGACATACCCCCTGCTGCATTCACCCCCGAACCTCTGGTAGCGTTAACTCCACCGAACCATCCGCTTTTAAGTCATAGCCCCCTTCACCCACTTTTACAATACTGTATTCACTTGGTATTAATTTTAGCACTTTAAAGTCCAATTCTTCCCCCGAAGCTTTCATGGAGCGCTTAGAGAAATCTAATTTCACCCTTTTTTAATTTTAAATTATTCCCTACAAATTTTCTTTTAAATGTATCACCAAAGTCTAAGTCAAAAATACCCGCTTCAAGCGATTTTTCCTTGGTATCGATCTTAAGATCTTTTGCTTCCGCTTTCTGTTTAAATATTTCGAATGATAATCTCCCGTTTTTCAAGGTCAAGCTTACTCCCTCCGCTTTATTCCGTGTGATCTCTACCTCTCCGTTTGTTTTGAGATCTGAAAGTCCAAGCTCACTCGCATCATTGATCTCATAGGAGGTTTTAATATTAAGCTCCTTTTTATCTTGGTCAAAAATAAGTTTACTTTTCTTTAAAAAAATAAAACCATATTCGATGTCAGAGGACTCACCACTGATACTGCTAAAATCAAATCCACCAGAAGTGATCACACCGTTTTCAACCGTTAAATCTATTTTTGTTCCTAAAATATCAAGGGTTGCTTTCGATTCCATTGTAGAAATTTCTTTCTTCTCGAATGAATAGTTAAGCTGGCTTAAAGAAAGCTCAAGCCCCGCAATTAGTGCTTTACCGCTTCCGTTACAGATTTATACTACTTTGATGGAATTATTCTCTGACAAAACAATATCCACATTCCCCGCTGCTTCTGTAAATCATAAGAGATTCCCACTAAACTAAAATCTAGCCCGCCATAGTTTACTTTTGCATTACTATCGGTTATTGTTACATTTTTGTTATCCTCAATTACTGCCACTGCTTTTGATGAATTACCAGTGCTTTTATCAGAATTTATACTCTGAATTTTATTTTCTTTCACTGGCTGAACTTGAGGCTCTTGAGACATGAGAATTGTTTTTATACACAATAATAGAACTTACTATAGCAATACTTAAATGAAGTTACACCTTGAAATTTCTCCTTTAATAAATTCTTTTAATTATTTTGCGTAAGTAACTTTTTAATAATTATACCTATTTTCAATATTTCCAAACAAACTTTCCCATATAAATTGACAGCTACCTTTCATGCCCCCCTACTAAACGCATTACATCAATGTAAAATAGCCGTCAGCGTCTATTTGAATTATCCTGTTAATAATGATTTGATTGAAATATTGAATTCTGCCTTGCAAAGAGCGCTAGTAATTGACCTTGTCTTATCGGATAGCACTGTGAAAAAAGTTGAGCAAAATCCGTTTATCTTGAAAAGCCTATTTCAACTAAGAAACAAAGGATTAAATATCTACCAAACTGATGCTTCCTCCTTCTTTGAAGATTGTAGCATTATCATTCAAACAGATTTCAAAGACAGTCTACTTATTAAGCGTGATTTTCAGCTTGAAAAGCTATCAAAAGTACCCTTCAAAACTATTTTTGAAGAAATAGTAAATAAACAAAAAAATCATTTTCATACAGATATAGGTAGCATAAAGGCTAGTTTTTTTGCTGCAAACAATATTCTATTTAGAGGTAGCAAGACGGATATCAATTGGGAGGTATCAAATAGCGAAAATGTTCGGATAAGTGGCATTGGTGAAGTTATTGAAAAATCTAGCAAGTCTGTACAAGTCTTAGAGGACACAGTTTTAGTCTTAACCGCTAGCAATAAAAAGCAGCATTTTAAAAAAGCACTGTTCCTAAAAGCCATAGAAAATATGCACATCAAATATGATGTGCTATTCTTAAATCCTGCTTCCAAAAAATATGTGAGCCTAAACACTGAAGAGAAAAATCATGGCGTATTTGGTGTCTCTCGAGGTCAAAAAATAAAGCTAATTTGGTCTGTTGAAAATGCGGAGCAAGTTCAAATAAGTCCCTTTAATGTAGTGCAAAATGCTGGTAATCATATCTTTAATATTGAAGGAAGTATTGCCATTACCATTCAGGCAAGCCTGCAAGACCAGCATGCTAGCGAGCGAATTATTATACATGAATATCCTATGCCAGTATTTACTGAGAAATTTGTAAATATTGATAGTGATTTTCTTTCTAAGATGGAATTTAAGATGCACCATTATAGTAGGAAAGCTTCGCAATATTTAGATCAAAGCCAACTTTCAAATGCCGAAGGATTCAACAAGGAAATTTATAAAGAAATAAAAAATCAAGAAAAAAAGCTGATAGCTTTATCTACAGAATTAAGTTTCAGTAATTTCTACCGTGAGCATTCTATAGAAAAAATGAATAAATCTGTACTTAATAGGCTAAAAGCATATTTTAAAGATCAACCCGATGTTGTAAAAATGATTAACCTTCTCAAAAAAACCAATCATGAGTAAAGAAGCACCTAAATTTTCGGCGCTAATGCGCTTTTTTATATTTTGCTCCGCAGCTGATATGGAACTGCTTAAGAAATGTCCAAAATCTGAGCACCAAAAATATGCTGGTGTCGGAGCCACTGTATTTTTTACTGGCTTATTAGCCTGTGCTTCCGGTGGATATGCTCTTTTTACTGCTTTTAAAGTAATTTGGCTATCGCTCTTGCTCGGCATCTTTTGGGGAATGCTTGTATTTAACCTCGATAGATTTTTGGTGTCGACCATGAAGAAGAGCCGTGGAAAGTTAACCGAATTAGCTCAAATAACACCTAGGCTTTTGCTTGCCGTATTATTAGCCATAGTGATTTCAACCCCATTAGAGCTTAAAATTTTTGAAGAAGAAATTAATGAAAGCCTCTATTACGCAGGAGCCCAAAAACTCGATAATTTAGACGCGCTTTATGAAAGTAGATCTGCTCAAAAACAAGAACGCATAGCACAAATAAAAGGGGAGACCCAAGCAAAGCAAACGGTAAGAGATGAATATTATCAACAATACGTCTGTGAGTGTGACGGTACATGTGGAACTGGCCAAAAAGGCAGAGGCTCTGAATGCGAGCGTAAAGAGCAAAAGTACATGCAAAGTAATCAAGAATATCTGCTAGCCAAAGAAGAAAATGATGCCGAAATAGCGATGATCAAGAAAGAGCAGCAAGCACACCTCCAACAACATCTAGCGGAGAAAAAGAATTTGAGGGGCTCATTCTCTGATGGTTTGTTAGTCAGGTTAGAAGCTTTAAAAACCTTACCTTATGGTCCTCAATTGGCCATCATATTATTGCTGATTGCAGTAGAAATTGCTCCTATTCTAGTCAAGCTTTTATCTCCATATGGGCCTTATGATCACCTATTGAAAACCATAGAATACAATTATGAAATAGATGAAATTACGGCTATCAACATGCGCAACCAACAATTGAATAATAAACTAACAATGATGGCGAGCATAGAGCAAAGTAAAATAGAACAAGAACTCAATAATAATGAAGGAGCTATGAAACTCATAGGGGAAGCACATTTAGAGCTTGTCAAGGAGGAATTAAAAATCTGGATAGATCAGGAACGAGAGAAAATACAGGCAAAGGCACGAAAAGAAAATTAATACCTATGACAAAGCACCTTTTTTTTACACTCATTTACCTTTTCCTATTCAGCTTTCAATTATTTGGTCAAAAACCTATAGCGGTGGAGAGGGTAAGCCATCTAGAACTTGACCTGAAAAGAATCAGCTCACGCACCTTTTCCATTGATTTGTCAAGTGAGGATATTCTAAGTCTTTCAGCTGAGGCTGAAGGCACGGTTAATTTAAAACTTACCGATCCCAATGGAAATGTTATCTATCAAGGTATAATAAAAAGTAAAAAATTAGAGTGGCAGAAAACAGTGTATGACTCTGGTATATTTATTTTAGAAGTACAGAGTGCTGCCGTCTTGCTCAATACCAAAGTTGCCTTGCAAATCACAGTTGTCAAACCAGACTTTATCTATGGCTATCCTTTGATGGACTCCTTTGCTGTTTTAGCTGCTAACAGAAGTAAAAAGGTGATGGTAGATGGTGAATTTGAAATCATGCATAATATCCCTAAAACCTATACCTATAGTGTAGAAAAAGGAGATACTCTAATATTCAGTTTAAACCCAATTACTAAAAACACTCCCCGAATAGAAATTCAGAATGAGCTTGGTGAAATGCTACTAGCAGCCTTCTCTACATCAAAGGATAAATATGTAGAAATTCCCATTTTGAAGTCCGGATCATATGGGGTTACATTAATTTCTGATGCATTCCTTCCCAAAAGAAACTACATTAGGGTGGAAAAAATATCTCCTAAACGCTATACGAAAAAAGTTGTAGAGACTAAAGAAGAAGCCGCTATTACAGACAAGCCAGAGGCCTTATACGATACAATTCCAGAAATATATTTAGACACCATTTATTTTCTAGGTGCCCAGCGAGATATAATTCATCGAAGTGAGCTTAATTTAAGCTTCAAATTCGAACAGCCTGAAAGTATTATTAAATGGTTAATTTTCTATGGTTCAGGAATAGAATTTCTGCAAGCTGTAGATCAATATGCTGCTTTATTGCAGGGTGAACCGATGGCAGCAGGTGCTACTAATATTTTAACAGCTTATGGTTTAGGATTCATGAAAAAGCTACCCACAACAGCGGGTGGACAGGTAAGCTTCACTCCTTCTACTGCCATTCTAAATCAATTGAAGCATCCTTTACAAAAAAATTACGCTTCTATAATGGGAGGAAAAGGAGATCATGCCTTGAAAATTGAAAATAAAAGCCGAAGTGCTGGACAACAGGTACTAGTTCAGGTAGTAATAATTAGAAGAGTCAGTTTGCAGGAATAAAATAAAAAAAGCCAAAAAATTCGGGAAAAGGTCTAACTTAATGTGGCTACTTTGCTGCTTTATTTAGAATCCATTAATTATTTTTAGTAAGTTGCAATACTAGTATTAAATCATTCAGTAAACATGAGGTCAAGCTTACCTTTCTTATGCCTACTTTTTTTGTTAAGTGTTGAGTTTGCTAGTGCTCAGAGTTTTAAAGATGCACGTAAAGGTTTATATGGTGCAAGACGTAAAATAAACACTGAACTGAACAGAACGAGGAGAGATTTTAGAGGAGCTAATAAACTACTTAGCTCTTCAAAACGAACACTCGATTCTTCCCAAGACACCGCCGATGTGATCACTTGGAAAATGAAGCCTTACATTCCTAATAGTGGAATGATACACGACTATAAGTATGTATATTCATTCTTACATGCCCGCCAAGAGTATACTTTTCAAAAAGATTTCGACCTAAAAAGTATCCATTGGGATTCTATAAACAACGTTTTTTACAAAAATATTGGACGTGAGCGTAAGCTGAAAAAGAATGTCGAGGTAATAGGGTGGCATCCACATTGGATGGGAGATGCCTATAAATATTACAATTATAAGCTCTTAACCATGATTTCCTTTTATTCTTATGATATCAACCCCAATACTGGTAATTATTGGAATCCTGAAATTATTGAGCAATTACGTCAATCAAGTTTACCTGATTCTGCGTCAAAATACGGAACAAAATTATTGATTTCCGTCACCTCTTTAGGGCTTGAGAACAATCATACATTTCTAAATAATGAGCTAGCTCAAGAACAGTTTTTTCACGAAATACTTGAGTTGCTCCAAGAAAGGCCTGGCATATATGCTGGCATTGACCTTAATTTCGAGGAAATAGCCACTGAAGATCGAGATAAATTCACTCTTTTCGTTAAAAAGCTAAACGCTAGATTGGCACCTAAAGAATACCTCTTAATTCTTGATGTTCCCTATTTCAATGATAAAAGCACCTACGATTATCAAGCTTTAAACGGATATGTAAAATATTTTAACATCATGGGCTATGATTTCAGCGGGGAACATTCAGCCTATCCTGGCTCCATAGCTCCACTAAGAACTGTTGATACACAGCCTAACCTAGAAACAGCTGTTAATGACTTCTTAAACTTAAATAT
Source organism: Marivirga sp. (assembly GCA_046709585.1). GTDB lineage: Bacteria > Bacteroidota > Bacteroidia > Cytophagales > Cyclobacteriaceae > Marivirga. The sequence continues at coordinate 10,417 of JBKEFO010000007.1, read as the reverse complement.
TAGCAGCCAAAAATTAATACTTTCATTGCCTTTATATGGTTCCACTTGGGATGTAACTGGCCTGGAACAAGGCAGCATTCCCAACTACGAAAACTCTCTTCCTTATTATAAAATAGTAGCAGACTTTGAGTCTGAATACAACCCTTATTATGATGCCTTAAGTGGAAGCTTCTTCATAGTAATGGAAGAAAATGGTAAAAGAAAAATATGTTGGTATGAAAGTGACATTAGCCTTGACAGTAAATTTACTTGGGCTAGAGGAAAAGATCTAAAAGGAATAGGTCTTTGGGCCTTAGGATATGATCAGGGAGCACCTGAAATCTGGAAGAAAGTGGCAGACAATTTTGCGATAGATTCTTTAGTCGCTATAACCCCTATAAAAAGCGAGTTAAGTGGGCCTTATGGTATAGTAAAAGAAATATTAGCATATAAAAAGGTCATAGGCTTAGGTTTTTTGGTAGTCTCAGGATTTATAATTTTTGGATTTATTATTTCTTTAACCGATTGGCGTGTAAGAGAAATTCTTTTTAAGAAGGAGTCTTTTAGGGTGGTTTATAGCCTACTGTTTTTACTATTTTCAATAGTGGGCTTAGAGTGGTTGCTCGAAGGATCACAGTGGAACCTTACTTTAGGCCTACTCGTGGGTGCCCTAGGTGTTTTAATAATTAATATTGCTTTTACAAAATATAGAGACGTTTTAAAATGAAAGCATTTGCTAGAGAAATCGCTTGGTTTTTTATGGCCATTGTCATAGCAGTACCAATAGCCTATTTGTTTGCTTACCTACTGAGCTTAGAACCTCAAGGTCCATCCTTGACTATTTCAGAAGAAGTTTTTCAAATGGAGTTTTTTATTATCGGTGCTATTTTAGGTTTTATATGTACCTATTTAATACGTATAATTATTTGGGCAATAGCTAAATTCCTTATTTCAGAATGATACATAATCTATTACCCGTTGTTGGGGCCGAACTAAATAACTATCTCAAATCAAGGTTTAACCTAGAAGAAGATAGACTTATTTTATCAAATCTAATGAACCAAGACGGCTCAGTTGCGATAGAGGGAAACAATAAAGTGGTCTGCACTTTGGTGAATGTTCACGAAGAAACAACCTTAAAATCAACCCCAGGAACGTCCTCAATGGGGGGTGGTTTTGGTGCAGGCGGATCAGATATTCATATTAACCTAACAGTTATGTTTTCTGCTTTCTTTTCTAGTAAAAATTATACGGAGGCCTTAAAGTTTTTATCGGGAGTCATCTACTTTTTCCAAGACAAACCTGTATTTAACAATAGTAATACTCCAGGGCTAAGCTCAAATATAGAAAAAGCTTGTTTTGATCTCACCACTTTATCTTATCATGATTTGAACAGTGTTTATTCAATGATGGGTGCTAAGTACATGCCAAGTGTTATTTATAAAATAAGAATGCTTACTTTCTCGAGTAATAATATTGAAGATACAATTCCTTCTATCAGCGGCTTAGGTATTAACGAATAAAAATATGGTGGCTAATTATGTTAAACTGTTTGAGCTTAAATTTTTTCATCGATTTTATGGACTCTTCTCAGCCAAGGATCTGATTACCTACCCTTCCAGAGAAACGCAAAACCATTTAGTATCTTATGGTATTTTATTCAAGCAAACCAATGAGGGTTTTATTTTAATTAATAATAGTGAAAAGCAAGACTTATTAAAGCGTCTAAAAGCTCAAATTCCTCTTCAATTTGGCATCAAAATTAAAAATAAATACTTCGGAACATTCTCTGATATCGAACAATCAACAGAGACAAAAAAATACATCTTCAGCAATAGTCATTCTATCGAAAAGGAAGAGAAAAATGAGGATATTGGAAAAATAAAAATAAATTCAAATGGTTTTGTTAACAAAAAAGATGTATGTTTATGCAGCTATAATAATTTAAAGCTTAGAGATTTACTGGGAATTGATAAAGTAATTGTTGAGCAGTATAACGAAATACTTTTTGATGGAAAACTTACACAAAATCAAAATGCTGGCGGTGTTTTATCAAATGGATATGGCACTTACAATATTTCAGTAAATGATTCTCAAGAGTTAAAATTAACGCACCTGCCTGAATCTTTTATTAAAGACTTTGGCATAATTGAATTAGTATTAGGTGGTGAAGGCAGCTTTGAGGAAATAGTGGGTCAAGAATATCAGATTCATTTTGATTACCGTAAAATTCAATGGAATTATTACTTCATATCAAAGTCAAATGTTGTTTACGATTCAATTGATATTTTTTCTGGAAAAGAGAAACTAATGTTTTCTGCTCCAGAACATACAGTGTTGATCAATGGACAGCAAGCCATTAAGGTCTCTTCAGAGGAACTTTTTCCAATGGAGCAGCGCTATGAGGGAAAATACTTTAATGCAGTATTGAAATCAACTTCAGATAGCAACTTGGTAAATAAAAAAATAAACTTACCAACTCCTGACGTTACAAGAATAAAAGGTAAAAGAGAACAAGGCACTGAGATCTATTTTTCAGACATGTACATCTACCTATAGAATTTTTATAATAATTCATTAACTAACAAACAGTCAACTATGTCACAAGTCTTAGCTACTCCTGGGGTTTACATCGAAGAGAAGAGCGCATTCCCTAGTTCTGCAGTACAAGTAGCTACTGCAATTCCGGCCTTCATTGGATACACAGAGAAGGCCATAAGAGATAATAAGTCGCTCAAAAATAAGCCTACGCGTATCACTTCATTAAGCGAGTTCCATCAATTTTTTGGCGCCGCTCCTAAAACCACTTTTTCGGTGGCTGAAGATGAAGAAACGGGCTTTAAAGTGGAGGTTGATACCGCCACTAAATTCAACCTATATAGAGGCATGAGAATGTTTTTCGCCAATGGCGGAAGTACATGCTATATTGTATCTGCGGGTAATTATGGTAATGGAGTTAGCGCAAAGGATTTAAATGATGCAGCCACTGAAAGTGGAATCCCTACCTTATTGAAATTCCCTGAACCTACTATGCTGGTGATTCCTGACGCTGTATTATTAGAAGAGGCTGATTGTAGTAGCTTACAACAAGCAATGCTAATGCATTGTGGAAAAGACACAAAAAGTAGAATAGCTTTACTTGATGTATTTAACGGAGATCAATCACGTACTTACGACGATAAAGATGTAATAGTTAAGTCAAGAGAAGGTTATGGAAATAACTTTCTACAATGGGGTGCTGCCTACTATCCATACCTAAACACTACTATTGTTCAAGGGGATGAAGTTGATTTCTCTAACATCAGTAATTTAGATGCTTTAACACCATTGTTAGATGCAGAAGCTGATGCAATTTATGGAGATGATGCCAAAATTATTAAAGATGAAGTTGCTAAGCTTACAGGGGATAATGACCCTGTAAATCTACATCAAACTTTAATGGCCAAATTACCTCTTTACAAAGCAGTTTTAGCCGACGTAAGAAGCAATTTAAATGTATTACCCCCTAGCGCCATAATGGCAGGAGTTATTTCGATGATTGACGGTGAGGTGGGTGTTTTCCAATCGCCAGCAAATGTATCTTTAGGCTCTGTGGTTAGTCCAGCAGTGAATATGACCGCTAAGGATCAAGAAGATTTAAACCTTCCATTAAATGGTAAAGCCGTTAATGCGATCCGCTCATTTCCAGGTAAAGGTGTACTCGTTTGGGGTGCTAGAACTTTAGACGGAAACAGTCAAGACTGGAGATATATCAGTGTAAGAAGAACCGTGATGATGATAGAGCAGTCATTAAAAATTGCTTCTGAGTCCTACGTATTTGAGCCTAATGAGGTAAATACATGGGTTGCTGTAAAAGGAATGATGACCAACTTCTTAAAAGATCAGTGGAAGCAAGGAGCTTTAGCAGGAGCCATACCTGAAGACGCCTTTAGCGTAGATATTGGATTAGGTACCACAATGACACCTACAGACATTTTAGATGGAATCATGCGGATTACAGTGAAACTAGCAGTAACAAGACCTGCCGAGTTTATTGTAATTACATTCCAACAACAAATGCAAAAATCATAATCATTAATAGTCAAAAACATTTAAATAGATAAGTTATGGCTGGAGAAGCACAAGATAATATATGGCCGTTACCCAAATTTCACTTTAAGGTTGAGGTTGATGGCGGAATGAGCGCATCTTTTCAAGAAGTATCAGGATTAGATACTGAAGTTGATGTGGTTGAGTACAGACATGGAGATAGCCCTGAGTTTTCAACCATTAAAATGCCTGGATTAAAGAAGTCAAGTGACGTAACTTTGAAAAAAGGTACATTTACAGGTGACATTGGGTTTTTTGAATGGTTCAATGAAATTCAAATGAACACCATAGAACGTAAAACTGTACAAATTATGCTTTTGAATGAAAAGGGAGAGTCCGAAATTATTTGGACACTTACTAACGCATTTCCAAAGCAAGTGCAAGGAACTGAGTTAAATTCATCTAGTAGTGAAGTGGCTGTAGAGACATTGGTATTAGCTCATGAAGGTATCGCAACCACTACCGCTTAATCATTTATAATTTAGTAAAGAGCCCGCATTTCATAAGTGAAGTGGGGGTTCTTTTTTTTACAATAAATCATTTTATGTAATGGCAGGCGAACAACAAAATAATATTTGGCCTTTACCTAAGTTTCATTTTGAAGTGAAAATAGATAAAGAAGACTGGTACTTTCAAGAGGTCTCTGGATTAGAAACAGAAATTGAAGTGTTAGAATATCGACATGGAAAAAGCAAGCAGTTTTCCCCATTTAAGATGCCTGGAATGAAGAAAGTTTCAGATGTGACACTAAAAAAAGGCGTGTTTACTGGGGACACTAAACTATTTGATTGGTTTAAAAAGGTAAATCTAAATACTATAGAAAGAAAAACAATCACTATTAGCTTACTTAATGAAAACCATAAGGCGGAAATAGTTTGGACACTTTCTAACGCCTTTCCTAAAAAGATTGAAAGTACTAACCTAAATGCTCAAGGCAATGAAATTGCTATTGAGACTATTGTTCTATCACATGAAGAGCTAGATATTAAAAAAGGCCCAACAGGATAAACCAACAATATTATGGCAAGCAGTACTAGCGAAAATAATTGGTCCTACCCTCCAGTTAGTTATTATTTCGAAGTCTCAGTGGGAAAATATTCTGGTGTAGACTGCTTATTTTCTGAGGTTTCAGGGATAGAGATGGAACTGGAAACCAGCACTGAATTAAAAGAAGGAGGTAATAACAGCTATGTTCATTTGCTGCCAGGGCGCACAAAGTATACTGACCTTGTTCTAAAAAGAGGAATAGTGCCTAAAACATCCGCTCTCTTTAGCTGGTGTCAAAAAACGATCGCAGGGAATTACACTAAAAAAATAGAGCCTAAAACCGTTACCGTGAAGCTTTTAGGAGAAGATGGTCAAGCCTTGATTACATGGAATTTTAAAAATGCTTTCCCCAAAAAGCTAGCAGTGGGAAACATGAATGCCAAGGCAAGTGGTGAAAATGCCATTATGATAGAGACTATCACACTTGCTTATTCAGAATTTGAACGACAATATTAAATTTATGCCGCTTAAAGTAAACGAATTTACCATTGAAGCTAAAGTGATTGAAGATGAAAATGAGCAGGAAACTTCAGCACTGGATCAAGAGTATACTTCTATTTCTGATTCTGAAAAGCAAGAGATTATTGATGAATGCGTGATAAGGATGAAAGCACTTTTAGATCGAGAAAAATCACGTTATTAATTATTTGAATAATGAGTGAAGGTAAGTTAACTAAAATGGTAATTGTGGGGTATAAAGACCCCAAGTACAAATCCAAGATTGGCGGTAAAGAGGAGAGTGCATTTACCATGCAGGTAAACCCTTCCGAATACAGTTTCGACTTCAAATCACTAGGTAATCAACCTCAAACTTTAGCCAATAACAAGCAGCGCGACAAATCTACTATTCCTGATGCCAAGAAACTAGATTTAAATTTTTACTTGGACGCTACTGGTGTGATACCTGGCTGCAAAGATGTGGCTGAAGCGATTGAAAAGTTCAAAAAAATATGTGCCGTGGTAAATGGTTCTATACATACTACCAATTATTTAAAAGTATATTGGGCGAAAGGGTTGGCGTTTCCATGCAAGTTGGAGACCTTGACCATCAAATACCAAATGTTTAACCCCAATGGTATACCCATTAGAGCACATCTAAAGGCAAAGTTCAAGGAGTTTATTGATCCTGAGACTGCTGCCGCTAAAACCAATACCAATTCACCTGACATGTCTCATATTAGAACAATAGAGGCTGGCGATACTTTACCAGCTATTTGTTATGACATTTATGGAGACCCTAGTTACTACTTGCAAATAGCTGAGATTAATAACATCTTAGATTTCAGGAATTTGAAGCCAGGTTCAAAAATACTCTTTCCGAGAATGCAGAAATAAATTATGGGAAAATCACCACTACATAGCAAAGCTGATCTTCCATCATTCACCATTTTGGTTGAAGGGGAAGAAATTAAAGAAACCTATGGGGTCAAAAGTATCTATATAGAAAAGGCCATTAATAAAATCTCTTTTGCAAAAATTGTGTTATTTGATGGAGACGCGGCTGAAGAAAAATTTGATATCAGTGAGAGTAGTGATTTTGAACCTGGTAAAGCCATTAAGATAAAGTTAGGCTACCACAGCTCTGAAGAAGATGCTTTTGAAGGGCTTATCACCGCTCAAAATATTGAAGTGAAAAGCTATAGCCACAAAATTAGCTCCCTTCTTATAATCACCTGTCATGATAAAGCCTTTAAGATGACCATGGCTCGTAAAAGTGCCAATTTTAAAGATAAAAAAGATAGTGAGGTAATCGCCTCAATCATCAACGATTACGGTCTTTCAAAATCTGTTGGTGCCACCACTTTTAAACATGGAAACCTAATTCAGTATAACTGTAGCGATTGGGATTTTATGCTCTCAAGGGCAGACGCAAATGGGTTTGTAGCAATAAATGAGGCTGGAAAAATAGACCTCCATAAACCAGAAGTAAGCGGAAGTGAAGTCCTTGACCTAAATTATGGTACCAATGTATTGGATTTTCAAGCTGAAATGGATAGTCGCATTCAATTAGATAGTGTCACTTTTAATTCCTGGGATGGGACTCAACTTAAACTAAGTACAGGAGTAGGTACAGAGCCTACTTCCAATAGTCATGGTAATATAACCGCTAAAGAGTTAGCTAAAACCGGTGGTAATCAAAAAGTTGAGTTGACCACATCAGCACCAGAAGATAGTTCCCTTTTAAAAGAATGGGCCAATTCGCACTTGCTACACGCACGGCTAGCAAAAATCAGAGGACAAGTTTCCTTCCCTGGTTCCACAGAGGTGAACCCAGGAAAATTAATTAAGCTAGAAGGCTTTGGTGCACGATTCAATGGAACAGCCTATGTTTCCAAAGTCGTTCATGAATTAATAGATGGTTCATGGAAAACAGACGCCGGCTTCGGTTTAAATCCAAAAACTTTTACTGATAACGGCCAAATCTCAGGACCTGATGCACTTGGGCTGTTGCCTAATATATCTGGAATACATACTGGCAAAGTAAAACAAATTGATTCTGACCCTGATGGTGAGTACCGTGTGCTAGTTGATGTGCCTGTAATAAAAGAATCTGGAGATGGCATTTGGGCAAGACTAAGCAACCTCTATGCTTCAAGTGATATAGGCATATATTTCTACCCTGAAGTTGGTGATGAAGTCATTTTGGGTTTTTTAAATAATGACCCTCGTTTTGGAATCATTCTAGGGTCGCTTTATGGCAAAAAAAATAAACCCCCTTTTACTCCTGATGATAAGAATCAGAATAAGGGAATAGTGACCAAAAACAAAATGAAAGTCACTTTTGACGAAGAAAAAAAAATTATAACCATCGAAACGCCAGGTGGGCAAAAGGTTACATTAGATGACGATAATAAAGCCTTGAACCTTGAAGATCAGAATGGAAATTCCATTAAGCTTGATGAAAGTGGAATTACACTAACTAGTAAAAAAGATATTACCTTAAAGGCACAGGGCAAAGTAGCAGTCTCTGCCACTGGCAATGTTGATATTTCAAGCAATGGCGATATTTCCATGAAAGGAAATAATATAAACAGTAAGGCAAACATTGCTTTAAGCGCAGAGGGTTCTGCAAGTGCAGAGCTTAAAGCATCTGGCAATGTTACTGTAAAAGGAGCCATGGTAATGATAAACTAAATAAAAAAATATGCCACTAGCAGCAAGAATTACAGATTTCCATCAGTGCCCAATGCAAACGCCAGCTATACCCCCTATTCCTCACGTTGGCGGCCCTGTTATTGGTCCGGGTGTTCCCACTGTGCTAATTGGTAAAATGCCTGCAGCGGTGGTTGGAGATATGTGTGTCTGTGTTGGCCCACCAGATTCAATTGCAAAAGGTTCTGCTACAGTAATGATTGGTGGTAAGCCAGCTGCAAGAATGGGAGATACAACCGCCCATGGCGGAGCAATTTTGGCAGGATGCCCTAACGTAATGATTGGTGGATAATGGAAGATGAAAAATCGTTTTTAGGTATAGGGTGGTCATTTCCTCCCACTTTTGATGTTAAAATGGGCGCTGTTCAAATGGTTACCGAAGAAAAAGATATTGAACAAAGCCTGAAACTGATTCTCTTTACTTCTTATGGCGAAAGAACGATGCGACCAGATTTTGGGTCAAATCTATCAGATTCTGTTTTCGACTCTGTTGATAGTGTCACTATCAATACAATTCAAGACAATATAACTCAATCTGTAGTAGAATTTGAACCAAGAATCACGCTTCATGATGTAATTATTGATAGCCAAGATATTTATAATGGAAAGCTAAATATTAAGCTTGATTATACTATCAGAACAATAAATGTAAGAACAAATATAGTATTCCCTTATTATTTCAAAGAGGGTACTAATATTACTGACATGTAAAGATTAATGGAGAAGAAAACAGCTATATCATTTCAGACAATGGGCACCTCAAACTTATCTCGTTTTAGGAAAGCCATCGACCCTAGCTACTTTGGTATTGATGAACGCACTTTAGGAGACATTCTCACTTTTATCTCTGCCTATTCGAAAAAAGTCAGACACGTAAATATCGAAAACAAAGTAGCCGGGGATTGGTCTCCATTTTTTAATAATAACCTCGCATTCGTTAATGCTGCCATTTCTTGCAAAGATATTGAAGCTTTCAAAAGCCGGTTTCAAGCAACTGTCAGACATATAAACGATGAAATCAAAGAAGACGAAAAGCTCCTAAAACTGAAGCGTCTATTCGAAATAACCTTCGAACTATTTATTCAAGTAGATCAATGGTTCAAATTGTCTAGGCATGATTTAGTTCACTTAGAGGATAATAAGCTAGCAGATCACTTAAAGAATGCTATAAAAATCAAATTGGCTTCTCATTTAGCTGATTTTAAACAAAAAACAGACCTCCTCAATGCTATTGCTAATTATACACAAAAACTTAGCTTTTCCTATGACGCTTTAGATGACGCCTGGAGTCAGGGTACTGAAAAACCTGCAGCCATAAATACTGACAGACCCTTCGAGTTAAGGTGGATTGTAAAGGAAATATCAAGAATATTTAAATCTACCTATTCAGTAGTTACTTATTTAAAAAATTTAGCCCCTAAATTATTAGAAGATTCTCTAGAAAACTATCCTCACCATGAGGCACATATCTCACTGCTGATAGCTTTTGTTAAAGCTTTTGATCACATAAAGGAAGATGCTAACAATTTAACTAAGAGACATCTAGATTATTATTACCACGATATTCTAAAGCAGCACTTAAGACCCTCGGAGCCCGATCAGGCTAACGTTTATCTAGAACCAGCAGAGCATATCGTAAAGTCTATTATCCCTGCGGGCACATTGCTAGCTGCTGGTATAGACCCTGAAGGCATGGTGTATACCTACGCAACAGATCATAGTGTAGAACTTAACCAAGCCAAAATAACAGATATTAAGAATATTCATGTCGCTAAAAACCCTATTATTGGCGTAGGAAATACTTTTAGTTCTATCTCTAATATATATTCCAGAAGCATCGCGCTAGATGAGCAAGGCTTTGCTCTTGACGAAGCGAATAACCGTTCTTCGTTTCATACTTTTGGGAAGGATCAAACAGACATCAGCTTGCTAAATAGAGATATGGAACAAGCGCAAATAGGGTTTGCTCTTTCCTCTCCTGTCCTAATATTACGGGAAGGCACTCGTAATTTAAGCATAAAATATACTTTCGAATTAAACTCATTATCCGCACTTATCTCATTTATTGAGGAGCTCACTAAGCGAGAAAAGCTATCCCCTGAGAACGCGTTTTATAAGCTACTCAATAATATATTTGACGTAAGGTACA
>JBKEFO010000006.1:0-29597 GCA_046709585.1 Marivirga sp. | reverse complement strand
CATATTGTTACTCAACACGGAAGCCATATACTCCGCAGGATAGTGTGCTTTTAGGTAGGCCGTTTGGTAAGCTACCCAAGCATAGCAGGTAGAGTGCGATTTATTAAAGGCATAGGCAGCAAAGGCCTCCCAATCTTTCCATACCTTTTCAAGCTTCTCTTTTGCATGGCCCCGCTCTGCTCCTTGGTTAATAAATTTAGGCTTCAGTTCTTCCAGCAAGGAGAATATCTTTTTACCCATTGCTTTACGCAGTACATCCGCTTCACCCTTGGTAAAGCCTGCTAGCTTCTGCGATAAGAGCATCACCTGCTCCTGATATACGGTAATACCATAAGTCTCCTTTAGGTATTCCTCCATATCGTCCAAATCGTAGCTTATTTCCTCTAAACCATTCTTACGCTTTACAAAGTTGGGGATGTACTCCAGTGGACCCGGCCGATACAAAGCGTTCATGGCTATCAAATCGGAGAACTCCGTTGGCTTTAACTCCCTCATATACTTCTGCATACCCGCAGATTCATACTGGAAGATACCTACCGTTTCGCCACGTTGGAAAAGCTCGTAGGTTTTAAGGTCGTCCTTAGGGAACGTTTCTGGATCCAGCAGGATATCATGCTTTTCCTTTACTATGCGCACAGCATCTTTGATAAGCGTCAAGGTCTTTAAGCCCAAGAAGTCCATCTTTAGCAGGCCTGCGCTCTCCACAACTGCATTATCAAACTGGGTGCAATACATGTCAGAATCCTTTGCCAAGGCTACTGGCACAAACTTGGTGATATCGTCTGGCGTAATGATAACGCCACACGCATGAATCCCAGTATTTCTTACTGAACCCTCCAATATACGTGCTTGATTAATTACTTTGGCTGAGGCATCACCTGTATTCGCTAGCGCGAGTAGCTGCTCGGCCATGCTAATGGCCTCACCATTATTTTTCAGTTTGGCAGCTAATTTCTTTTTATCACCCGCCAAGCTAAATAATGCTTTCAGCTTAATATCTGGCACCAGCTTAGCGATTCTATCGGCATCGGAAAGCGGAAGCTCCATCACACGGGCAGTATCTCTAATGGCCGATTTAGCAGCCATGGTACCGTAGGTGATGATCTGCGCCACCTGATTGGCGCCGTACTTATTAATCACATAATCGATTACCTTCTGACGACCATGGTCATCGAAGTCAATATCAATATCGGGTAGCGATACCCTATCAGGATTTAGGAAACGCTCAAAGAGAAGATTGTACTCAATAGGATCAATATTGGTAATACCATTGCAGTAGGCCACGGCCGACCCTGCAGCAGAACCCCTCCCGGGACCAACAGACACGCCCATTTCCCGAGCGGCGGTAGTGAAATCCTGTACAATAAGGAAGTAGCCCGGATAACCTGTGTTGGCGATGGTTTGCAACTCAAAATCTATGCGCTCTTCTATTTCTGGCGTAATAATATCATAACGCTTCCTTGCTCCGACATAGGTAATATGGCGAAGGAAGGCATTTTCCCCTCTTTTCCCGTTATCTCCCGCATCAAGAGGGTCTACAAATTCCTGCGGTATGTCGAACTTCGGAAGTAATACATCCCTAGCTAAAACATAGCCTTCAATTTTCTCAGCTATCTCCGCTGTACAGCGGATGGCTTCAGGCATGTTTACAAACAAGGCCTTCATTTCTTCCGGCGACTTAATATAGAACTCATCATTTGGAAAGCCAAAGCGGTACTCTCTGCCACGGTTACCAATATATTTCTTAGGCTTGCTTACAAAGTCTCCGTCCTTCACACAGATAAGGATATCATGCGCCTCCGCATCTTTCCTGTCGAGGTAATAAGAGTTATTGGCTGCGAAGTATTTTACATCATGTTTCTTTGCAAATTTGAGTAATACCTCATTAATTTTCTGTTCTTCAGGGATTCCGTGCTGGTTTAATTCTACGTAGAAATCTTCACCGAACTGTTCTTTCCACCACAAAAAGGCTTCTTCAGCCTGCGACTCCCCAGCATTCAAAATAAGAAATGGAATTTCCCCCCAGACACCACCCGTTGTAGCAATAAGGTCTCCTTTGTATTGCATCAAGACCTCCCTATCAATGCGGGGCACATAATAAAACCCATTGACAAAGGCCGTGGAAGAAAGTTTTGCTAGGTTATGGTAGCCAGCTTTATTCTTTGCGAGAAGTACCGTTTGGTAGCCATCGTCTTTATTCTTTTTGTTATTGAGGTCTTGACAGAGGTAAAACTCACAGCCTACAATTGGCTTCACTCCTGCTTTATGGGCCTCTTTCACAAAGTTATAGGCACCCATCATATTACCGTGGTCTGTTATAGCAATGGCTGGCATTCCCAGCTCTTTTGCTTTGCCTATCATGGCGGGGATCTCTGACGTCGCTTGTAAGACCGAGTATTGCGTATGGCAATGCAAGTGCACAAAAGGAGTATCCGCCATAGAGGATATGTCCGCCTTTTTCGCTTTTTTTAGTGCTGCTTCACCCGATTTCTCTTCTGATGGTTTAGCCTGCGCAAAATTTGCAGCCTCTAATACTGGTGGCTCATAATTAACTGCTTCTATAGGTCTGCCACCAATGGTGGGCACTACTCTTTGCTTAATTAGGCCAAAGAAACATTTGGCCGTAGCATCTACGTCATAAGCCGCATCGTGGGCATCTGCAAAGGCTTGACCGAATAGCTTTTTATGTAGCTCCGTTAGTGTGGGCCATTTAAACTTCCCTCCTCTACCCCCAGGGATTGCACAAAAATCAGTAGACACATTTTTGGTGTCGATGAGCTCCTTTTCTATGAGCTTCTGTTCCGATATGCCCATGCGCAACATCTCCGCGCCCATGATATTTATATCGAACTCTATGTTATGACCAACAACTATTTCTGAGCGCTTGAGTATTTCTTCAAATGCCTGCAAAACCGCCATGAGCGGCTTTCCCTCTCTTTGAGCACGCTCCGTTGAAATACCATGCACTTTTTCCGCATTATAAGGGATTTCAAAACCGTCAGGTTGAATAATGTGGCTTTGCGCATCTAGCAATTTCCCTTCCGCATCATGTAGCTGCCAAGCAATTTGCACACACCTAGGCCAGTTGTCCGCATCCGTTAAAGGCGCATTGAAATTCTTGGGTAATCCGGTGGTCTCGGTATCGTATATTAAGTACATAAGGCGCTAAACGAAGAATTGAAAAATGACTCACCAAAGTTAATAAAATAGCACTAAGGATGGAAGATGAAAAGCGATTGATTCGATGAAAAGAAGAAAAAAAAACGATAGAAATACAACATCGTATTATGATACGATATATACCATTATCGTATAATGGTACGATATAATTGTATATCGCATAATAATACGATATATTGGCATAAACTTACTAAAATGATTGCAGTACTAACAGGCGATATTATCAATTCTAAGCAGGGAGAAGTAAGGCAATGGCTACCAACCCTTAAGGCATGTTTAGCCAAATACGGAGACCAACCTGCAAGTTGGGAGATCTTTAGAGGCGATAGTTTTCAACTTGCCTTAGAACCAAAAAAAGCCTTGATTGCTGCCTTACACCTTAAATCATCAATCAAAACTTCTAAACTTCATGACATTCGGATCGCTATTGGTATAGGAAAAACGGACCACTATGCACATAGCATCACTGAATCTAATGGCACCGCCTACAACTATTCGGGAGAAGCGTTTGATCTACTGAAGAAGCAATCTTTGGCTATCAGAACTTCTAATAAGCCTTGGGATAAAAAAATGAATCTATTGTTTAAATTAGCCTTGCTTTCTGCAAATCAGTGGAGTCCAATCGTGGCAATGGTTATTAAAACGGCCATAGAAAATAGCGAAAAATCACAAAAGGAAATTGCGCAACTTTTGGGTAAGTCACAGAGTGTTATCAGTGAGACCTTTAAGAGAGGAGGATATGAAGAAATGACGGAACTTAATCATTACTTTCAGCAACAAATTTCATCCCTATGATACTTTTTACCCTACAATTATTAATTGCCCACATTATTGGTGACTTCCTCCTGCAGCCAGATCGATGGGTTGAAGACAAAGAAGCAAAAAAGATTCGATCAAAATACTTATACGTACATATACTGGTACATATTGCCGCCTTAAGTTTATTATCACCCTTCGCAGCACGCTCATTTTGGATTATCTTACTAATAGCTAGCAGTCATTATCTGATCGACTTGGCAAAACTATACAGTAAAAACATGCTGAACGATCGTTGGCTTTTCTTTTTAGACCAACTAGCGCATCTATTAGTGATTGCAGGAGTCGTTCACTATTACTATCCACTTAAAATCGACCTCAATGGGTTGAGCGAGGCCTCCACACTTCTACTAATTTCAGCTTTATTACTTGTAACTACTGTATCAGCATCAGGAATGAAGGTGATTATGGGTCAGTGGACATTAGACGAAGATGACAACAGCGACTCGCTACCTAAAGCAGGTTACTACATAGGCATGCTTGAAAGGCTTTTTGTTTTTACTTTTATCATACTAAACCAGTGGGAAGCCATAGGCCTGCTAATTGCAGCCAAATCAGTTTTCAGATTTGGTGACCTGTCAAAAGCAAAAGACAGGAAGCTAACAGAGTATATCCTGATTGGAACCTTATTAAGTTTTGGACTAGCCATTTGTATTGGCCTAGCTTACAGCTACCTATTGAACTACGGTTTATTTCCATAAATAATAGCCGCTGCAATTAGCACTAGCTAATTTTCAAATTGACTGCAAGGCACGGAAGAGGTACCGCCATTCACTCGAAGAAGATTTTTAGTTTACTATCTGACGATGCAGCTACGCCCACGATTAAATAACGAAGATTGCCTTGGATAATGCCTTGCAATAAGGCCATATATATTTTATTGGATGGCCTGTTTCCTAAGAAGCGAATATCAATAATGAGGAGTCGCAGCAGAATTTTAGGCCGCTACCGTTCCTTGTTTCAACCATTGTTAATATATGCTTTCTCTTTGATTATAAGCGGCATTATACTAATTTACTGGTTATCGCTAATAACAACCTATAATCAGATCTATGGAAAGCCTTCCTTATTGGCCTTTATTTATCATATTCATTATCGCTTGGATGGTACCTCTGGTACTTTCATGGTTTAATGTATCAAAAGTACCCTCTGTCATCGTAGAAATCATGATGGGTGTGATTTGCGGACCATTTGTACTTAACCTAGTGCAAGGCTCACCTGTGGTGGACTTCCTTGCCCAAACAGGGTTTTTATTCCTCATTTTCTTATCTGGGCTAGAAATCAATGTCGATAAAATTGTAGCATCTTTCCCTAAAGGAGGACTGCATATTGCTGACATCTACAAAAACTCCCTCATCATTGCCTTAGTAATCTACTTCGGCTCACTATTATTATCGTTACCCTTCGCTTTTTTAGTTAATTTATTCATTGAAGTAGACATCGTATTTTTCGCCTTATTATTACCTACAGTAGCACTTAGTATTACCGTGCCTATCCTTAAATCAGAAGGACAGCTTACGCGTAAGTTCGGTCAAATAATGCTAATGGAAGGTGCCATTGCTACGGTAATGAGCATTATCATTATCTCTATTTATTCTGGCGTATTACAAAATGGCTTTCAAGTAGAGCTCCTCCTCTTTGCGCTTATTTTTGTCGCTTTTGTAGTAGTTTATGTAGCTGGAAAAAGGCTTATTAGACTTCGCCGTTTTCAAACCTTACTGTACCGACTGGAGCATTCTGCCGGTCAGATTAGAGTGAGAGGCACGGTTGCTTTACTGCTCCTATTTGTAGTAATTGCTCACCTTATTAATACCGAATTAGTGATGGGGGCTTTCTTCGCTGGCACCTTATTAAGCTTGTTTGTAAATAAAGACCGATCAGCTTTATTGTTTAAGCTAGATGGCATGAGCTATGGCTTTTTTATCCCTATTTTCTTTATTATGGTAGGTGTAAAGCTCGACTTATCAGCGCTGACACAATTTCAAGAATCTATTCCTTTTATCATCGTCATAGTACTAGGTTTCTTCCTTACCCAGATTATTCCTGCGCTCATAATGGTGAAAGTCTTTGGTATGAAAAAAGCCCTCTCAGGAGGCCTGCTTTTGTCGGCTAGGCTTGGTCTAACTATAGCGACAGCACAAATTGGTCTATCGCTAGGCGTAATAGATTCAGCAGACAATGCTGGTATTGTAATTGCCTCCATAATTGCCAGCTTATTAGCCCCACTAGGCTATAAATTGTTAGCGAAGGAAGTGGGAGATACTCATTACAATATTTACATCTTAGGAGGAAGTAAAGCCAGCCTGATGCTGGCAGAAAGGCTGCAGATGCATGAAATCAGCTGTCTGACCATTATGCAAAGAAAAGACCTCGTCCCAGAATTTGAACGTAAGAATCTGAGATTTAAGTATGTAAAGTACATTACTACCAATGATATTAAAGCGCTCAACTTGCGTACGGCTGATTTGGTAATCGTTTTAACCGAATCGAAAATCCTCAACTTAGAACTCACCCAATATATTAAGTATGAGTTAAATCACAGTAAAATTATTGCCAGAAAACAGGCTGCTACGAGAGAACTGCTAAACCCAGCAAATGATATTACATTTATCGATAATGACGAAATACTAGCAACTCATGTGGAGGCAATGATTACCACCCCTGATGCTCTGAGTAGCTTATCCGGAAGCTTCGATTCCTACAGAGTTGAAGAAATACGCGTGAGCAACAGACATCTTCACAAGAAACAGGTGAAATCTATCGCCTTCCCTCCTTCTGGTTCACTGGTAATACAGCGTAGAGCCGGAGAAATTTTTATTCCGCATGGTAACACCCCTTTATTGTTAGGAGACTACTTAACTGTTATTGGTAACCACAATGCTCTAGCTGAATTTAGAAGCATACTGGACGGACATGAATAGGTACATACTGCCTTTCATCGTCTTTGCTCAGTTCTGTGGCACCTCAGTTTGGTTCGCTGGCAATGCTATTATCGAAGATCTGGTGGCCAACTTTCAGCTGACAGATAATGCCTTAGGCCAGCTGACTTCAGCCATACAATTTGGCTTTATTATAGGCACCTTAGTATTCGCTCTCCTTTCCATTGCCGATCGCTTTTCTCCTTCTAAAGTATTTTTCATTTGTGCCTTGCTTGCCGCCCTGCTGAATATGGGTATGACCTTTCCTGCAAATACCTACGGATCATTATTAACCCTAAGGTTTTTGACAGGCATCTGTTTGGCAGGCATTTACCCGGTAGGTATGAAAATAGCAGCTGATTACTTTGAAAAAGGACTGGGTAAATCCTTAGGGTTCTTAGTAGGAGCGCTAGTCTTGGGAACAGCTTTTCCTCACCTACTCAATTTATTTGATCAAGTTTTGCAGTGGAAACAACTGATGTATGTAGTTTCTACTTTAGCAGGCATGGGCGGACTTCTCATCTTAGTAGCTGTGCCTGACGGACCTTACCGAAAAGCAGCTACCCATTTTAGAATGAGTGGCATCAGCGCAATTTTTAAACCAAAGGCCTTCCGTACCGCAGCCTATGGCTATTTTGGCCATATGTGGGAGCTTTACACCTTTTGGGCATTTGTACCAGTCTTGCTCATCAGCTTTCAGCAGCTACACCCTAAAGTAGAATGGAATATTTCATTACTTTCATTCAGCATCATCGCTATAGGGAGCTTGGGCTGCGTGCTTGCTGGTTATCTCTCGCAACGCTATGGCAGTGCAAAAGTAGCTTATACAGCACTAAGTATTTCTGGTGTTTGCTGCCTTATACTGCCTCTCCTATTCTATTTAGGTATTCCAATTTTATTTTTATCTGTACTTCTAATTTGGGGCGCTGCCGTTGTAGCAGATTCTCCTTTATTTTCGACTTTGGTAGCACAAAGTGCTATTCCTAGTTTAAAAGGCACTGCTCTAACCATTGTCAACAGTATAGGTTTTGCTATCACAATAGTAAGCATACAACTTTTTTCGCTACTGACTTTACATATGGATATAGCCTTCGTTTTTATGATACTTGCCATCGGACCACTAGCTGGGCTATTATACAAGAAAAAGAATTGATTTGCTTTCTTAGAAATATTTTTGCTCTTTTAAGAATCAACTCGGAGCTATTGAAATAAATACTACCGACTAGATCACGTTTTTTAATCAGCCTTAGCATCGGTTGATCCGAAGAGCGTTTTCGACCAAAACCTATAAAGTGAAAGAGATTGACTTGATTACCACGATAAGGTAACCCATCCTCTACCATTATTTTTATGTATTATACTATAAGGCTTATAGCGGCTTTATCAGTTTTTAAAATTTAGAAATGAAAAAATTAACCTACTATTTTATCTTATTGTCAGCGCAGTGCTAACATCTTCTTGTGTACAAGAAGAGCAAAATTTAATTACTCCTGACAAAGACATAAGCCTTGAAGAGGCCAAAGCAGCCATGAATGCGCTGTCAAGTCAAAATTCGCAGCTAAGAACTAGCCAAAGCACCAATGCTGTATGGGAACAAAGTATTTATAAGGTATTAGCCGAAGGTGATGTTTTGGTGTTTCCTGTCAAAGAAGATAGAGGAAATGACTTAAAGCGCTATGTTAGTTCGGGCGAAGGAACTAATCGATTCCCAACCGACTATACTGCTTTTGGTAGTGCCCATAAAAATGAAACTGGTGAGGTTGTTTTAGAACATAACATGCCTGTACCCACAGCAAACACTTCAAAATTTACTGGGTACTTATTGGTGAGTGATTGGGGTGGTGAAGCAAAGCGACTCCTTTTTTATGAGGATGGAGTATTTACAAAAAAAACTGGTGCCTCTGTTATAAATTATGAAGGTGACCAACAACAAAGAACAGCATCTGATTGCTATATTTTAGACAATTGGTGGTGCGTCCAAGTAACAATAGCAGAACAAAATATTACCTATGTTAATTGTACTTATGAAGGCTCGGTTATGGTTTGTGAGGAACCTGAGGTATTAGCTTGACCTTACCCTGCCAATCCTGATGCTGGTGGTGGAGGTGGGGCATCTGCTCCTTCAGGCCCTAATGGACTATGCGCACACCCTTTTATTGAAGGTATGTGGGTAGATTGCGACCACGTGATCTGTAGTGAGGGATGGGTAGCAGATGAAAACGGAAATTGCGTACCAGAACCTGAGCCATGTGATACGAATGATCCTATACTAGATGATGAGACCATTCAAGCAGACTTCCTGAACAGTGTTTGGGGCTCTACTAGTTCCGGTATACCGATAGATGATAGGAAAGAAAGGGGTGGTTATATAGTATCAAAAGATGGTGGTTACGATATAGTGTATTTTCCACCAACTTTCACTACAGATGCTTGTGGTATGTATCCCCCTGCAAACTGGACATCATATATTCCTGATAATGTAGTTGGATACGTACATTCTCATCCCTTTTATATTGGTGAAAATACAAAAGGGGTATGCGGTGATGAAGGAGAAGAATCTTATCAAGGGGGTCCAAGTGATCCGGATTACGAATTTCTAATGATGTTATCGAACCACCTCGGTGAGTTCACTTTGACAGGGTTTGTCTTGGACGGATCTAAAATTTATGCTTATGATTATGCTCGAAACATTATAAAATATAATAGATGTGGATATTAAATTTAAAAAGATGAAAATGACAAATAATACTTTATACTTTATCGTATTGCAATTGCTTCCAATTTTTGCTTTCGCCCAACGAATACCAATTGAAGATAACCCATGTCCAACAGCAAGTATATCTGCAAAATTCCGAGTGGAACTTTTTTTAACCGTTCCAGACAGACAGTCTCTCAGACAAGAAACAGACGCTCTTAATGAAACGGTAGAACAAATCACAACTGTCACAGACCAGCAATCCTGCAGTGCTTTGAAGGACTTGATTATCAACAATGAAAAATACCATCAGATTAACCAAAGTTTAGTTGGCAGTGATAAACAGCTTTACTTCTACCAAACCAACAAGCTCTATTATGTTTTTTGGAGTAAAAAACCAGCATTTGACGGTATACCTAGAACAGGAGGGAAAAGTTTATTCTTGGTTATTAAAAAGGATTTGAGCCAAGTCTGGGAGTATTATTTGTAAAATAAGCTAAGCCTATTCTACAAAATAAAAATCAACGCTTATAGCGCAAAAGATTAGACTCAATTCTATCCCTATTGGGTTCTTGCCAATCAGGTAATTTAAGCTCCGTTCCTAAGGCCTCATTCTCTTCGTCAACCAAAAAACCTGGCCCTTCAGTAGCTACTTCAAAGAGCACACCCCCGGGAATTCTGAAATAAATAGACTGAAAGTATTTTCTGTCTTTTACCTCTGTCACTTCTATGCCCAATTTATCTTCTAAATAAGATTTTATCTTTTTCGAGTCTTCAATATTAGCTACCCTATGCGCTATATGATGCACTGTGCCTATTCCATTCCTACCCTTTTCCTCCTCCGGTGCAGCTAACAACCAAAGGCTATTTCCTGCGCCTCCTTCCCCTGCTTCTAACCTACTGAACTCCCCTGCTGTCTCTATAAGCTCATAACCAAACAATTGAAGAAATTCTATTGTAGGAGCGATGTCAGCAATTTTTAGCACTACATGATGCATGCCTCGTAAGGCCTCATTTTTTGAAATTTCTTCTGTTTCCCAAATGGCACCTCTATCATCAGCATCAACTTCAGTAAGGTCTAAATGCAAACCTGAAGGGTCATCAAAAAGCAATACATTTTGATTGAAAAGTATCGTTTTGGTATAATTAATATCAAAATTTTTAAACCTATTTTTCCAGAAATCAATGCTGCCTGTTGGAATTGAAAGTGATGTTCTATACACCTGACCAGTCCCTATTTTGCCCTTTCTAACCCCTTGTCCTTTATACGGAAAAGTGGTGAAAATAGTAGAAGGCGTGCCCACTTCATTGCCATAATAGAAATGAAATACTTTTTCATTGTCAAAATTGACAGTTTCTTTCACCAAGCGTAGTCCTAATAACTTGGTATAGAAATCATAATCTTCTTGTGCGTCGTTTACGGTGGCCGTTACATGGTGTAAACCTTTTACTATTCCTTTAAAATTCATCTGCCGCTATTATTACTTTTACTCTTTCTTTTTCATCATCATTGATCAAATGATCCATTCCAGGATAGATCTGATAATCTAAAATAGCATTCATTTGTTCTAAAACCACTTTAGACTCTTCTAATCTGTTCAGTGGAATATGATGATCTATGTCGCTACAACCAATTAGAATAGGTGTATGTTTAAAGTCACCCTTATAATGTGCCTTCACCAATGTTGGACCTATAAGTCCTCCACTGAGCACCATGATTCCACCATATTGTTGTGCATTTCTGGTAGCATATTCTATGGTAAGGCAAGCACCTTGGGAGAAGCCTAAGAAATAGATATCCTCTTCCTTTATACCTGCTTGCTTTATCTCCTGAACCAGCTGGTCAATATAAGCTAAGGCAGAATCAAGCCAAGGTTGATTCTCTTCCCAATCAGCCATGAAGCCCTTAGGGTACCAAGTACCTTTGGTGGCCATCGGGAAAATCAAAGCCATTTCAGGATCATCCACTATTTCTTCTGCTAAAAGTTGCATTTTATCACTACTATCTCCTCTACCATGAACAAAGATCATGGCACGCTTGGCTTCCTTCATGGGTGCTCCTTTGTAGACGGTATTCTCTATTTGATGAAATTCACTCATATCATTATTCAATTTTACCATGAAAGGCATTGGTAAGCATTTCTACTAAACCAGCTTTGGTAATAGGTGCTATATTTTTATAAGGTTTAGCAAATATTACTTCAGCAGCCTTTTCTATATTTTCTTCTTTAAAACCAATGGCTAGTAAATTGGTTTTGGCTCCCCCAGCTTCCGCCAAGCTTTTGAGCATCTTAGCAGGATCATTTCCTAATACTGAAATAAAATCGTTTTGAATAGCCTCTGGCAAATAGAGCCACTGGTATCTCAACACATAGGACTGCATTACAGTATGTACCGCTGAATGCTCCATCCCAAAAGAACCACCCAACACATGGGCTGTTTTATGGTGCAGCGACATGGCCACCTCACACAAACACTTACCTGCTAAGTAGGCTCCTAATAATATTTCTTCATTGGCTTCCGCAGTAAATTCACCTGTATCAGCTATCAACTGTAATCCTTTCTTGAGATGCGCAATTCCCAAAAAAGCTAAATTCCTAGTAAGAGGATTACCATCTGGTGCATAAACGGCCTCCATTAAGTGAGCCATAGCATTCATGGTGCTCATGACTGCTAGTTCCTTAGGCATGGTCGCGGTCATTTCAGGATCATAAATTACTACCTCTGGAAGCACCCTGTCATCTCTGCCAGTGGTCTTCCCCTCCTCATTGCTAATTCCCCATATATTGGTCTGCTCAGAGCCTGAGAATGTTGTAGGAACGGCTACAATGGGTAAGCTTTGTTTTAATACCAGTGCCTTTGCAAGTCCTATAGCGGAACCACCGCCAATAGCAATGATGGCGTCAAATGATTGCTTTTCTAGTGCCTCAAAAGCTTCTTCTACTAATCTAGTGGGCACATGTTGCACAACCTCTGAAAAATGATAATACCTGTCTATACCTAGCGATTGAATTACCCCTAATTGTTCCGCAGTAGTATGGCTTCCTGCTATAACGAATAGCTTTTTATAGTCTTTCGTGATGTCTCTGAGTTTATGAAAACTCCCTGCCCCAAAATAAATATGATTTGGAAATGACCTATAATAAAATTCCATCCTGTCTGTTTTATAATTTATGTAAAGCGGCCTCAATTCTAGCTACCGTGCTATTTAAAGCAGGCAAGTACTTTTCTTGCATCTCATCCCGACTCACCCTAGAAGTATGACCGCTGATATTCAATGCTGCTATTGTTTGACCATTTTTATCTTTAATAGGGCTCGCTATAGACCTTACCCCTATTTCTAATTCCTGATCTGAAATAGACCAGCCTCTTTTCCTCACAAGTGCTATTCTTTCTTTCAGCTTATCTGTTTCTGTGATCGAAAATTCAGTATACTGAGTTAAATCAAGCTTTTCAATAAGAGCATCGGCTTGTTTCTCCCCTAAACCAGCCAGCAACACCTTACCCATAGAGGTAGCATGTAAGGGCAACCTTGTTCCTATACCTAAAGAAATAGTCATGATCCTTTTAGTCTGTATACGCGCTACGTAAACCATATGCATGTCATCTAAAACCGCCATTGAGCACGACTCATTTAGCTCCTTTGTGAGTTCCTTCATATAGCCCTCCGCTATACTCTGCACAGGTAAGCCTGATAAAAAAGAATAACCAAGACCTAGTACCTTGGCAGATAAATAAAACAGCTTACCGTCAGGACATTGCACATAGCCCAAGCTTTGAAGCGTCAATAATATTCTTCTCGCATTAGCACGTGTAAGATCCACCTTCTTTGCCACCTCAGTGAGGGTCATCTCAGGATATTCTGCATCAAAAGCGCTTATCACTTTTAAGCCTTTTTCTAAAGATTGGATATAGTCTGATTTCTTTATTTCAAATGCCATGCTTTGTATTTTTAAACGCGTTCAATAATTGTGGCATAACCTTGCCCCACACCAACGTACAAGGTACACAAAGCATATCTTTTTTGCTGCAATTGAGGCGCTAATGCGGCCAAATCATCAGCACGCAACTGCCAGCGGCCTCCTCTAAATTTCGCTATCGGTGTTCTGACAGCATCTATGCTAAATGCATCTTTCATCATTTATTTTTTAGCCAGTTTGAAATCATAAGCAACCTCGTAGAAAGGAGATTTTACACCCCACTTCTGAGCATCCTGCTCATTTTCATTCATAGGGAAGTCTAAAATCAAGGATTCTTTCACACCGAATACGGCATCAGAATCTAAATACTCATCACCCTCCACAAATATATGTGTGATTAAGGTCTCATAACCTTCCGCCTCAATCCAGAAATGGATGTGCGCTGGCCTCATTGGATGTCTGCCTGAAGCCCTTAACACCTCACCTACAGGGCCATCGGTTGGCACAGGATATGCCGCAGGCTTAATAGACTTAAACCAGAAATCACCGGAGGCATCGGTAGTGAAAATTCCACGTAAATTCATATCTGGCTGATTGGTATCCTGTATATCATAAAAGCCATCATCATTAGATTGCCAAACATCAATTTTAGCATTTGCTATCGGCTTATTGTTGGCATCAAGTATTCTTCCTCTTACCACTGTAGGCTCGCTCCTATTTACCTCTTCCCCTCTGGCAATATTCTCACCCATTTTCATTTCCATTGCAGGAGCATGAAAGGGACCAGTAACTGTTGTCTCAGTAGCCTCCTTTTGAGACCTATGATTGATGGCATCTACCAACATAGAAACGCCTAACACATCAGAAAGTAAAATAAATTCTTGACGCTTGTCATCACATTTTTGCCCCGTTCGGGTTAAGAAATCTATTGCTTGAAACCACTCTGCCTCAGTAGGCTCTAAATCCTTGATGAATGCATGCATGTGTTTCACCAGCTTAGTCAGTATTTCTTGGCTTCTTTCATCCGTACTATTGATGCGCTCTAACACAATAGCTGTTAAGTTTTCCTCTGTTAAATTTCTCATCACACTTTTTTTTTGTAAACAATTATTTTGTAGTATTGTTTATATAATAAACAAATGTACGATATATAAACTAATTAGCAAATCATTTCAGTCATGTCAAATTTCAGATACCAAACCGATGTATTGATCGTAGGAAGTGGCCCTGCCGGTTCCACCACCTCAGCCTTATTAAGTAGCTATGGCGTAAAAAATATGGTCATTACCAAATATGGCTGGCTAGCTAATTCGCCTAGGGCGCATATCACCAATCAGCGCGCAATGGAAATATTCAGAGACCTGGGCATCGAAAACGAAATAATAGAAAAAGCTGTTCCACAGGAATTAATGGGCAATAATGTTTTCTGTACAAGCTTGGCAGGAGAAGAGTTAGGCAGACTATACTCATGGGGTAACCAACCTAACAGAATGGCTGACTACACCTTGGCAAGCCCAACAAAAATATGTGACATCCCTCAAAATCTTGTTGAGCCAATAATAGTAGGTGCAGGGGCAAGAAAAGGCTCGAAATATAAATTTGATACTGAATACCTGCGACATGAGCAAGACGACTCAGGCGTAACAGTTTGGTGCAAAGACCGTCTTTCAGCTGATGAATTCCTCATTAGAGCCAAGTATTTAGTAGGTGCTGATGGTGGCAATAGCAAAGTAGCTGAAAACCTACAATTACCCTTTGAAGGAGAAATGGGTGTAGGAGGGAGTATGAATATTGTTTTTAAAATGGATTTAACGCAGTATGTTGCCCACCGACCGAGTGCCCTATATTGGGTGATGCAACCGGGTTCTAATGTAGGAGGCATCGGCATGGGATTAGTGCGGATGGTGAGGCCATGGAATGAATGGCTCATAGTGTGGGGTTACGACATCAATGATGGCCCACCAGAAGTGAATGATGAACTGGCTAAAGACATTGCCTTTAAATTAGTTGGGGATAACAGCATACCGATAGAAATATTACAAACCTCTACCTGGACAGTAAATCATAGCTATGCTACAAAAATAGCGGACGACAAAGTATTTTGTATAGGAGATGCCATCCATAGGCACCCGCCTTCGAATGGCTTAGGCTCCAACACTTCTATACAAGATGCTTTCAACCTAAGCTGGAAGCTGGCCAAGGTGGTAAAAGGTGAAGCTAATGAAAGCTTATTAGACAGTTACCAGGAAGAGCGAGGACCGATTGCCAAGCAAATTGTAGACCGCGCGAATAAAAGCATCATCGAGTTTGGACCTATTTTTCAATCACTAGGGTTAGGAGACAATATTGAGCCAGAGCAGATGAAAGCCAATATGGCCAAGTTAAAAGACAACAATACAACGGCTGAACAGCAGCGTGAAGACTTAAGAAAAGCCATAGCGCTCAAATCATATGAATTTAATTGCCATGGTGTAGAATTGAATCAGCGATATCAATCAGCTGCCATTGTGAAGGACGGCAAGCCAGCGGAAGCCTTTAAGCGCGACCAAGAACTCTATTATCAAGCCTCCACCCAACCGGGGGCACATTTACCCCATGTTTGGTTAGGTGATGATGGACACAGGATCTCTACCTTAGACCTTGCAGGTAAAGGTGAATTTACACTCTTTACTGGAATTGGTGGAGAAGCATGGATTGCTGCCTCCGAAGCATTAAGCAATTCACTGAACTTATCTATTAAGGTAGTTCAAATAGGTCCAGGAAGAGACTATACCGATTTGTACGGTGAGTGGGCTGAAGTGAGAGACATAAAAGATTCAGGTTGCCTACTAATCAGACCAGATTTCCATATTGCCTTTAGAGCACAAGAAGCGAATGATACGGCCAAAGAAGTATTAGAAATAGCATTAAAGACAGTCTTAGGACGATAATTATATGAAAAAAGTACCAATTATATCTGCCGAAGAGGCTGCCTTAAAAGTGAATAACAATGACACGATCATGTGTGGTGGCTTTGGCATGACTGGCGCACCAGTACATTTGCTTCATGCATTGGCTAAGAGCGATAGGCATGGATTAACCTACATAGGCAATAATGTAGGAGAGCCTGGTTTGGGAGGTGATCGTCTACTCACCAATGGCCAGTTAAAAAAGATGGTAGGTTCCTATTTCACTAGTAATCCTAATGCAGTTAAATGGGCACAAGAAGGAAAGGTGGAATATGAATTGATGCCACAAGGCACTTTGGGTGAGGCTATTAGAGCTGGAGGCATGGGAATCGGGGGATTCTACACTCCTACTTCAGCTGGCACTGTGCTGGCAGAAAAAATGGAAACCAAAGTCATTCATGGTATAGAGCAAGTATTCGTTGAAGGCATTCGGGCAAATATAGCCTATATACGTGCGTGGAAGGCTGATACTGCCGGAAACTTAACCTATCGCATGACGGAGCAAAACTTCAATACGGCCATGGCTACAGCGGCAGATCTTGTAATAGCTGAGGTAGAAGAAATTGTTCCTGTTGGAGAAATTGATCCCAATGACATCCATACACAAGCCTGCTTTGTTGATTACCTAGTGCAGGCTAATCTAAAAATGGAACAGCTAGGGTCCTCTGCATCGGTAGGGAGTAAAAAAGCTGGTGCTGACCGCATCATGATCGCACAAAGAGCGCTTAAAGAGCTCAATAGAGGTGATATTGTTAATTTAGGGATAGGCATTCCTACTTTGGTAGCAGACTTAATAAAAGAAGAAGATGGTATCATCTTACATACTGAAAATGGTATGTTAGGTGTGGGTCCAGAACCAAGTGATGGCAGTGGTGCAATGGTTAATCCTGTAAATGCAGGCAAAATACCCGTTACTCCCGTGAAAGGCGCCAGTTATTTCGATACTGCCACTTCCTTCGGTATGATAAGAGGAAAACATGTAGACATCGCTATTATGGGTGGGCTACAAGTAGATGAAGCAGCTAATTTAGCCAACTGGGCAGTGCCCGGCAAGCCACTACTTGGAGTAGGAGGAGCAATGGACCTGGCCTCTGGCGCTAAAAAATTAATCATTACCATGAACCATTGTAATAAGGATGGTAGTTCAAAAATCACTAAATCATGTGACCTCCCCATCACAGCTAAAAATGCGGTTAATATCATTATTACCGACAAAGCAGTATTTGAATTTATAGAGGGAAAACTAACCTTAACTGAATTACAGGAAGGAGTTAGCGTAGAGGATGTACGTGCAATTACATCAGCCACATTTATAGAAAGAATAAGTAAAAAATGAGAGAATAATAAATTGAGCGCTTAAAGGAATTTCTATAGGAGATATTTCATGCGGCCGCTCTTCAAAGATATCCACTTTCACTTTGGCATTCATCAGCTTCAAAACAGCTGCTGTTTCTTCCACCCTTGCAGGAGGTACCCAATCATCATTCTTAGCAGTGGTGATATAAATAGGCGTTTGTCCTAAATCTCCACGGAATTTCCAATCAACACCCTCTGGTCCTAAGTAGCCACCGGTCAACAATGCTACCGCTTTAAATTTAACTGGCTTTGTTAGCACATACTGAGACAATAAACATGCACCCTGGGAAAAACCAATTAATAAAATTTGCTCATTCTTAAACCCTAAGCTTAATAGTTGATTATGCATCATCCATATCACCTTTAAAGCGTCATCAAGCGCTTCTTCATTCTTCTCTTTTGGCGCCATGAATTTATCAGGATACCAGCTAGCATCAGGCGCTGAAGGAATCAATGCTGGATAATGATCCAAGCCTTTGCAACTGCTCCAGCATAAACAGTGGGTTTTGATTGCGGCCATGGACCGCAATCAGAACCCACTGCTGACTTCCAGCGGCAGAGGGTAGGTTTAATTCAAGGGTATTTTGGTTGAGATGTCTATTCACCATTAACTTAAATAAGTAGGCAGGATAATAGGCTCTAAAGGTCTTACTAACTCTTCTCTTCTGTCTTCAAAGAAAGGAGGTAACAAGAGTTGGTGACCTAACTGATCCTCCGGCTCATCAATAGCAAATCCTATGTCTGAAGTAGCAAATTCAAATAACTGACCACCTGGCGTTCTTGTATAGATAGAATGGAAGTAATTCCTGTCCTTAATCTCAGTCACATCAGTATAGCCTGTTCCTTCTATGTAGGCTTTTAATTCTTTACTTTCCTGATCATTTCCAGTAGCAAAAGCAATATGATGCGGTATGCCAACACCGAATGTCCAAGAACCTTGAGGTAAATCTGGCTCATGGTGCAATTCAATTACTCTCCTTGCCCCGCCATCCTTTATATGGTATCGATGGTACTGGCCTTCTTGCCCTACTTTATTAAATCCTAAGATATCACAAAGATAGCCTTCCATCATCTCTACTTCTCTCACGTTAAGCACCGCACTATGAAGACCCCTGATGCCATTGTCTTTAGATATTTGATCTGTTGACCACGCATTTCTACTATCATTATCATCCCCAAATACGCCTATACCAACTCCAGAAGGATCTTTAAACTCAATCAGTTTTTGACCAAAACGCTCTATTATACCCGTATTTTCTACTTTATGGTTTTTGAGGTGTTGTACCCAAAAAGGTAATGCATTCGTTTGCACAGAGAAGCCTGAAACCTCAATCTGACCAGACCCTTTTTTACCGAATATACCTGCCTTTTTAAATGGAAAGGTAGTCCAAACAGAACCTACTTCAGCATCAGCATTGGCATAGTACAAATGGTAAATACTGGCAGCACCATCAAAC
The DNA here is from genome assembly GCA_046709585.1 of Marivirga sp. GTDB lineage: Bacteria > Bacteroidota > Bacteroidia > Cytophagales > Cyclobacteriaceae > Marivirga. The sequence goes on along the minus strand of JBKEFO010000006.1, from coordinate 10,307 downwards.
AGTACCGTTTGCTTTATCATGCGCATTCCCATTACTTGGGTAACAAAATCAATGTCTTCTTGGGCACTACCCACACTTACAGTAAGGTGATGCAAGCCTTGGATATACTCGTTAGGATTACTCATTTTATTGAATGTTTAGTTTGTTCTTGAATACTTAATAATACTATTAAAGATTCATTACTCAAACTAATGTTCTTTATGTGAACTAAAATCTTAACCTAGTTTAAGCTATTTTTTTCTCTGCAAGCTTCCGCTTCAACTTGCTCAGAAATTCAGGCGTAATTCCTATAAAAGAAGCAATATATTTTTGAGCCACAATTTGCTCTATATCAGGGTATTTATAAATAAATTCCAAGTATTTTTCTTCTGCACTATAGCTAATATTCCTAACAATTCTTTTTTGGTGACTTATTAGTGCATTTTGGAAAATGATTCTAAAGTATTCTTGAAAGGCTGGCACTTTTTGAAGCAGTTTATGGAGGCCCACTTTATCCATCAAATAGACTTCAGAGTCCCTCATGGCTTTAATGCTATAAAACGAGGTCTCATCTTCCGTAAAAGCCTTCATATCGCCAGTCCACCACATTTCAGAACCAAATTGTATAACATGAATATGCCCTTTAGCCTTAAAATAGGTCATGAGACAACCCGATTTCACAAGAATAAAATGCACTTCATTCCCACCTTCTTTAATCAGGTGTTGGTTTTTAGAAAGCTTACGCAAACTCATTTGCTTAAAAAAGAAGTCTAAGGCTTCTTCTGAAACAGTAATTTTCGCCTTTATCTGATCTGCAATTTCTTCTTGGTTCATTTATTTTTTCACCGTAAAATTGAAATCAGAAGGTACAAAAATTATTGAATGTTATTAAAGGCTAAATGTTTTTAATAAACAGCTTAAAACACTGCCTTGCCTATTGCATAGATCGCATCAGATTTTCCCATCGAATAATAGTGTAAAGTAGGCACCCCATATTTAATTAATGATTTCGATTGCTCAATACACCATTCTATTCCTACCTCTTTCGCTGCTTCATTATCCTTGCAGTACTCCAATGATTCAACCAATACATCGGGTAAGTCTAAATAGAAAGCTCTCGGCAAAGCAGTCATTTGCTTCAGTGAGGTAATTGGTTTCAAACCTGGAATAATAGGCACATTGATCCCTTCTTTTCTGCAGGTCTCCACAAAGTCGAAATACTTTTGGTTATCGAAAAACATTTGAGTTACCACATATTCTGCACCCAAGGCTATTTTTTGCTTGAGGTATTTAATGTCGGACTTCATACTTGGCGCTTCGAAGTGCTTTTCAGGATAGCCCGCCACCCCCATGCAAAAATTAGTAGGGCTAGCATCTTTTAGCTCTTCATCAACATAAATACCCTTGTTCATATCTACCACCTGACTTAGTAATTCGGTAGCATAAGTATGCCCGTTCTCGTCAGGAATAAAACGTGCCTCTGACTTAATAGGATCGCCACGAAGAATAAGCACAGAATCTATCCCCAGAAAGTCTAGGTCGATCAAAGCATTTTCAGTTTCCTCCTTAGAAAACCCTCCACAAATGATGTGAGGCACTGTATCTACATCGAAACGGTTTTTGATGGCGGCACAAATCCCTACCGTTCCTGGCCGCTTGCGGGTAGTGCGCTTCTCCAACAATCCGTTGCCTTTATCACGATAAACGTACTCTTCTCTGTGATAGGTAACATCAATAAAAGGAGGCTTGAACTCCATTAAAGGCTCTATATTAGAAAAAAGCTTGTCTATATTTTGTCCCTTTAGGGGTGGTAATACCTCGAATGAGAAAACTGTTTCTTTTGCCTTGGCTATATGTTCTGTTACTTTCATTTTTTTCTAGATTAAAATTCAGCTGCCTAAGTAATAATAACTTAGAATACATCCTTGTGGCTAGCACATTGTGCGCACTACAAGGCGTTAAGATTCATAATTTAAATTTGGACTTAGCCAGCGTTCAACATCCTTAAAAGGCTTGCTTTTACGTTTGGCAATATCTTCTACTTGGTCTTTTCCAATTTTCCCTAGTCCGAAATACTTGCTTTCTGGATGGCTAAAGTAAAAGCCACTGACAGCAGCAGTAGGTATCATCGCTAAATTCTCAGTCAGCCGAATACCTGTCTGCTCCTCCACATCTAACAAATCAAAAAGAGTAATTTTCTCGGTATGGTCAGGGCAACCAGGGTAGCCCGGCGCAGGGCGGACACCCTTGTAAGTCTCCTTTATGAGATCCTCCTTACTTAAGGACTCCTCTTTTTCATAACCCCAATATTCTGTCCTCACCTTCAGGTGCAACAGTTCAGCAAAAGCCTCTGCCAATCGATCAGCCATTGCCTTCACCATAATGGCATTATAATCATCATGATCAGCCTCAAACGCAGCCACTAAAGGATCTAAGCCTATGCCAGTTGTAACTGCAAAACAACCCAAATAATCAGTAACATCAACCTCTTTTGGTGCTAGGAAGTCTGAAAAAGCATGGTAGGCATTGCCTTCAGCTTTTTTACTTTGTTGCCTAAGCGTGTGAAAAGCGGTTAGTTTTTGCTGCTTTTCGACATCTGCAAAAACTTCTATGGTGTCATCATCAAGCGTATGTGCAGGATACAATCCAAAAATTGCATTGGCTTGTAATTTTTTATTGACAATAATATCCTTTAACATCGCTTGCGCATCAGCAAAGAGCTTTTTAGCTTCATGGCCTTTTTCAGGATCATTAAAGATCTTTGGATAACGCCCTTTCATTTCCCAGGTATGGAAAAATGGTGTCCAGTCGATGTAGCCAGCAATTTCCTCCAGGTCATAATCGAGCAATACAGTTTGACCCAGCTTCGCTGGCTGCGTAGGTTGGTAAACTTTCCAGTCTACAGCATATTTGTTAGCTCTCGCTTCGGCTATGGTTACATAGGATTTGTCTTTCGCTCTGCTGGCATGCCCTTCCTTTAGCTGCTGGTATTCAGTCGTAATTTCCTTATAAAATTCTTCCCTATCAGCATTTAATAACTTTCCTGCTACTGTTACACTTCTGGAGGCATCATTGACATGTATCACTGGCCCCGTATAGTGCGGCTTAATCTTTACCGCAGTATGAATCCGTGAAGTGGTTGCACCTCCTATCATCACTGGCGTTTTTAAGCCTCTACTCTCCATCTCCTGCACCACATACACCATCTCATCTAAAGACGGAGTTATCAGACCACTTAACCCAATAATATCTACTTGATGCTTTTCTGCCTCCTCCAGTATTTTCTGTAATGACACCATCACCCCTAAATCAATGATTTCGTAGTTATTACAGGCCAACACAACTGATACTATGTTCTTTCCTATATCATGCACATCGCCTTTTACCGTGGCCATCAAAATCTTTCCTGCACCTGAACCCATTGTTCCCGAAGATGGGTTTAGTCGCTTCTCCTCCTCAATATAAGGCAAAAGATAGGCTACTGCTTTCTTCATTACTCTGGCACTTTTTACCACTTGAGGAAGAAACATCTTCCCCGCGCCAAATAAGTCGCCCACCACATTCATACCATCCATTAAAGGACCTTCTATCACCTCTAAAGGTTTATCTGCTTGCTGCCTTGCCTCTTCAACATCAATATCAATAAATTCTGTTATTCCTTTTATGAGTGCATGCGATAGTCGCTGATTTACTGGCTCTTTTCTCCATTCTTGGGTTAGCTTCTCAGCCTTCTCACCTGGCTTCATTTGCTCTGCATAAACCATAAGACGCTCGGTAGCATCTGGCCTTCTGTTTAATAACAAGTCCTCTACGTAGGTCAGAAGCTTTGGCTCAATCTCGTCATATACTTCAATCATACCGGCATTCACTATGCCCATATCAAGGCCTGCCTTAATAGCATGAAATAAGAAGGCTGAATGTATGGCTTCCCGCACTACATTATTGCCTCTGAACGAAAAAGACACATTACTCACCCCACCAGATGTTTTGGCATACGGGAGATTTTTTTTGATCCACTGCACAGCCTTGATAAAGTCTACAGCATAATTATCGTGTTCCTCCATACCCGTTCCTACGGTAAGGATATTTGCATCGAAAATAATGTCTTCAGCAGGAAAGCCTACTTCATCAACTAGTATATTATAAGAGCGCTTGCAAACGGCTATTTTACGCTCAAAAGTATCTGCTTGGCCGGTCTCATCAAAAGCCATTACTACTACTGCTGCACCATATTGTTTGATTTTTATAGCCAGCGCTTTAAATTGCTCTTCTCCTTCTTTTAAGCTAATGGAGTTTACTACACCTTTTCCTTGACTGCACTTTAAACCAGCTTCTATCACCTCCCACTTTGAGGAGTCTATCATAAAGGGAAGCTTGGCGATGTCTGGTTCTGCAGCTATGAGGTTAATGAAATGAGGTAATACAGTAACTGCATCCAACATCCCATCATCCATATTAATATCAATGATCTGTGCGCCGCCTTCAACCTGCTCCAAGGCAATAGCAACAGCCTCTTCGAATTGCTCATCTCTTATCAACCTGGCAAATTTCTTTGAGCCCGCTACATTGGTGCGCTCACCAATATTTACAAAGTTTAGCGACTTGGTAACATTTAATGGCTCCAGTCCACTGAGCTTCATAATAGGTTTAAAATACGGTGTCTGGCGAGGCTTCGCACTCTGGGCATATTCTGCAATAGCTTTAATATGCTCGGGTTGTGTACCGCAACATCCTCCAATAATATTAATCAGCCCTTCATCGAGGTAGCTCTTTATAATACTACTCATTTGTCCTGGGCTCTCGTCATATTCTCCAAACTCATTTGGCAGTCCAGCATTTGGATGACATGAGATGGGCACATCAGCAATACGGGATAATTGCTGTAAGTACACTTTAAGTTGCTTTGCACCTAAAGCACAATTGAAGCCTACACTCAATAGAGGGAAATGTCTAACACTATTCCAAAAAGCTTCTACCGTTTGTCCAGACAAGGTTCTTCCACTAGCATCCGTAATAGTACCAGAAACCATCACGGGAATATCAATACCACTTTCATCACTTAGTTCCTGAATGGCCATCAGTGCTGCCTTGCAGTTGAGCGTGTCAAAAACTGTCTCCACCAAGAAAATGTCTACTCCTCCATCTGCTAAGGCTTGGGCTTGTTGCTTATAGGCTACCTTTAGTTCATCGAAGCTAATGGCCCTAAAGCCTGGCTGGTTTACATCTGGAGATAGTGATGCTGTTCTGTTGGTCGGGCCAATAGAGCCCGCCACGAAGCGCGCTTTGTCTGTGAACTCCTTTGCTACTTCTTTAGCTATTCTGGCAGATTCATAATTGAGCTCATAGACCAAATCTTCCATATCGTAGTCAGCCATTGCGATGGTGGTGCCACTGAAAGTATTGGTCTCAACAATGTCCGCTCCAGCTTGAAAGTATTTCCGATGAATTGTTTTGATTATCTCCGGCTGGCTCAGAGATAAGAGATCATTATTACCTTTTAAATCAGAGGGGTACTCGCTAAATCTTTCTCCACGATAGTCCGCTTCCGACAGTTTATACTGCTGAATCATGGTCCCCATAGCACCATCTAGCACTAATATTCTCTCCGAAAGTATGTTCTTATTAAATCTACTCATTCTGTTTTTTTATTTTCCAGAAAGAGCGAAGTGGTTGGCTTCCTTATCTTTTTGCCTGCTGCATAGCTAGCAAAGGGAATTAGCACCTGACCTATAGTAGATGGTTGCTAAGACGTCAACGGGCCCTGTCCCTCAGTCTTTCTGGATAAGTGATGCGAAGTAAGTGAATAAATAAATTAAAATAAAATACATTAAGGAAAATTTATTATCTAAAGAAAAAATAATCTTCGTACGTCTTCAGACCATAGGCATCAAGGTGGTCTCTGATTTCTTCTTGTGCTGAGCGTTGCGCTACGGTAATTAATATTTGTGGATTCCTCAGCTGCATAATTTGATCGATAGACTGCATAATTTGACCATAAATATCATGGCCGTGTTTATTAGCGTTATTACTTGCCCACACAAATATTTCATTCTTTTCTTGGAGTAGTCTGACCATGGCCTTTCCTTTTGGTCCAGCACCCCAAACTACCAGAGGCCTAGCTACCTCTCTATCCAATTTGAAAAAATACTGTAGCTTTAATTTGAAAAAGGCATTTTCTTGATAATTAGGATGGTTTCTACTAGTACGCTTGCTATGGTCCCTCCATAGATGAACCGTTTCTAGGACTGAACACACTTGATAACCAGCTTTGTAGAATCGAAATACAAGGTCATAATCTTCGGGATAAATGGTGGAATTAAACCCTCCACATGCTTCAAAATCTTCGCGGTACAGCATCCAAGCCGGAGAGGCAATAACGCACTCTTTATAAATAGAACTCCAGTGATTGGCTTCTTTGCATAGCGTATTCAACCATTGCTCGTATTTCTGATATCCCTCACTTACACCATCAGCTGAGAAGTACTCCACCAAGCCAGTAGCTACATTCCCTTTGCCGGCTTCCTCCAATTGCTGACTTAATAACTTGAGTTTTTCTGGAGGCATTAAATCATCGGCATCCATGCGGTGAATCATATTCCCCTTAGACAAAGCATAACCTTCTTGCAATGCTTCGATAATTCCATCTCCAGAATTCCTGATAAGATGAATTCTAGCATCATGCTTTGCAAATTTCTCAAGTATACTGTAAGAATCATCTGTAGAATGGTCGTCTACGGAAATTAGCTCCCAATGCGTATAGTCCTGCTTTACGATGCTTTCTATACATGCATCTAGGAAAAGTGCTGCATTTTTTACTGGCATGATGATACTAACCATTCGCTACTTTTTTAGACATAAAAAAGCCCAACAACTTAAGTTATCGGGCTCTTTAGGGTATTCTATATTAATCTTCTTTCTTTTCTTTCCTTTCCTCTTTCTGTTCTATTCTATCACCATCATCCAAGGTCTTGGAAACAACCAAGAATGGACCCTTAACAATTTCATCATCCAATGATAAGCCTTTCGTGATCATAATAAATTCGAAATCACTAATCCCAGTTTCAACAGCAGTCATACTTACTTTATTGTCCTTGCCAACTAAGAAAACAACCTCTTTTTCATTGTCCTTATTTTCTGCAGCGGATAATCTTTCCGTCGATTTTGCTCTAGTTGAATCTTTTTTCTCTGTTATATCGCGTATAGTAACTGCCGATAAAGGCACTGTTAAAACATTTTTCCTTGTTTCAGTAATGATTTCTACACTTGCAGTCATTCCTGGTCTGAAAGGCGAACTACCCTGAGTTTCTAGTAAATCGGCATACGATTCATTTAGTATTTTCACCTTTACCTCAAACTCAGTCACCGCATCCGCAGAAGACTTCACTTTAGCGGTGTTCGCTATAGCAGAAACAATACCTACAAATTCCTTTTCCATAAAAGTATAGGAGTCCACTTCAATAATTGCTGTATCGCCAATATTAATACGAATGATATCATTTTCATTTACATCTACACGTACTTCCATATTGTTGAGGTTAGCCAGACGCATCATTTCAGTACCAGCCATTTGCTGTGTACCTACCACACGCTCACCTAATTCAACATTCAATTTAGAAACTGTACCTGTAACGGGTGCATAAATAGTAGTTCTTCTCAAGTTTTCCTGTGCTTCATCTACTGTTGCTTGGCTTGATTTCACGATATATTTAGCAGCTTCTACATTTTTCTCGGAAGCCATTCTGTCATTCACAGAAACTTTGTAGTTCGCCTGTGCTTGCTCATAATCAGCTTGTGAAATCACCTTCTCCTTAAACAACTTTTCTTGTCGTTTAAAGTCTTGCTCAGCTCTTATAGCTTGCGCTTTTGCTCTTTCAAAGGATGCCTCAGACTGGGCCTTATTAGCTATCTGTTGATTTAAAATCGCCTTTGAACGCTCCAACTGACTAATAAAGTTGTCAGGTCTAATTTTCACCAGAAGATCACCCTTCTCAACTGGATCTCCTTCTGCTACATTCAATTCAATTATTTCCCCAGCAACATCAGGACTCATCTTTACCTCCACCACTGGCTGCACCGTACCACTAGCATTAACTTTCTCTATAATCGTTCTTTTTTCAGCTTTAGCAAGCTCAACTTTCACTGATGGTGCTTGACCAAGTCCTCCTACACCGGATTTCTTCATCACAAGGATAACAACAACCGCTAGTACAGCAATAGCTAATAGTATATATATAATTCTATTGGAAGACTTCTTTTTCGCCATTTTTTAAAAATTTAAGGGTTTACCTTGGTAAAAATCTAATACTTTAGTTTTAAAGATAAAGTCATACTTAGCTCTTACTAAATCGGACTTTACACGTTCATAATCATTTTTAATTTGTGTAAAGGATACTATATCAATAGCCCCTAAATCTAACCGCTGACTTGCATTTTCATACGCTAACTCAGCAGCTTCTAAGCTGTTTTCTAAGGCACTATATGCTTTGGATGCCGTTTTCACATCCAAATAAGCTTGCTCTATCGTTTGTTGCAATTGATTTTTTGCACTAGTCAAACGATAGGAACTCCTATCGAAATTAATTTTCGCCTGCTGCACACTATTCACCACCTGGAATCTATTGAATATTGGTATGGTCAATGAAAAACCAACAAATTTCCGCTGGTTGAAATCTAATTGATCCAAATAGGTAAAACTATCCCCCAATGCGTTGGCTGCTACGTCAGAATAATTCGTGGAAAGTCCTGCATTTAGAGATACTGATGGGTAATAATTACTTTTTGCAATACCAACACCATATCTAGCTGCGGCTTCATTTGCTACACTCGCCTTGATTATTGGCTGGTTCTTTAATGCATATTGATACACTACACTTGAACTTTCCAATACTACTAACTCTTCTGGGGTAGGTAGCTGGGGACTATCTATAGAAAATTCCTGCGCTACAGGAATTTGTAAGGCCTGCTTTAAAGACAGTGTAGAAAGCTCAACGTTGTTCTCTGCCGTAATAACAGCAAGTTCATCATTGGCAAGTTGCTGTCTAATTTGCAATAAGTCAGAAATGGCTAAAGCCCCTAAATCAACTTGTGTACTGATCCTGTTTTCTTGAGTTTTGGTGGTCAATAGTCTCAACTTGGCCACTTCTAGTAGCTCAAGGTTGAATAAAATATTTGTATAGAATGTTACAACATTCAGGGTCACAGTATTTTTGGTATCCTCCAGGGAGAAGTCCGTGGCTATTAAACTCTGCTGATCTCTCAGGGTTGAGTTCCTTATTCTAAAACCATTGAACACCGGTAAGCTAGCATTAAGACCTCCATTTTGTGAAGTAATATCAGAATCAATAATTGTATTGGTAAATGGATCAATAGACCTACCTACAGAATAATTTAATCCTGCGCTAGCATTCAAGCTCGGTAAACTACTCATTTTAGTACCGAATAGATTTACCTCCGCGGACTTACTGTCCAATTCCGCCTGTTTTATCTGAATGTTATTTTCTAAACCGAAGTTTATACATCTTTCCAATGACCACTGGTCTTGTGCATATGTTCCAAAGCTAGAAAGAAGGCAAAGGAACAAACAAACTTTTTTATTCATATTGTACTTATTATAAATCTATGTCTGGTATATAAATTAAGTTTTGAACCCAATCAAGGCTTTTGAGGTAAGCCAAAGAAATATCCTTTAATCCTGAGTCCATTTCAATTACAAGGCAAGCTACATCATTTTTCCCTTTTCTAGAAACACTCATGGTAGCTATATTCACTTGGTCATTGTTCAAAATATTAGCAATAAAAGCGATACTACCTTTAACATCTCTTGCGTAGATTATTAAAGTATGCATCGCTGCTGAGAAGTTAGCTGTAAAGCCGTTAACTTTTGTAATGCTTATCAAACCCCCGCCTCTACTTTCTCCTATCACTTCTACTTCGTAGTCGCCCTTTTTTAAATTTAGCTTAATAGTATTAGGATGAAAAGTAGCCGCATTACCAACGGACTTAAATACATACTCCAATCCCTTTTTTTTAGCAATCTCAAAAGACTGCTTTATTTTAATATCGTCTGTCTTAAAATTTAAAAGGCCTGCAATTATTGCCATGTCGCTTCCATGCCCTTCATAAGTTCTTGCAAAAGAATTATAAAAAGTAATGGTGGCAAAATCCGGCATACCTCCTAATACTTTAATGGCAGCACGAGCAATACGAACCACACCTGCGGTGTGTGAACTCGAAGGTCCAATCATTACTGGACCGATCATATCAAAAACACTGCTTCTTTCCGCCATTATTGAAATTAAAAGTTAATATTAGCTAAATATTCCCACGCT
>JBKEFO010000005.1:0-29847 GCA_046709585.1 Marivirga sp. | reverse complement strand
TGCTAAGAAAAAAGTTCCTAAATCATTTTATATCCCTACAGGTATTAGGATTGGTCCTGAATTAGTGAACATAGGTATTAATGTTTTTGGCAATACTAGACAGCGATATGAGTTTCAAGCCGATGTAGATTTTCATCGTATATACTTGGCAGGTAGTTATGGCATTACTTCCGTAAACATTTCTGGAGTTGGTTTCGACTATACTCACAATGGAAGTTATTACAGGATAGGATTAGATGCGAATTTCTTGAAGTATGATCCTGACTTCAATACCTTCACTGTAGGTTTTAGAATCGCAAGGGCAAATTATGCTGAACAATTAATAACCGATCAAACGGACCCTATCTTTGGGTCGTATAGTGACAGCTTCAGTAACAATAGCGTACAGGCCAATTGGTTTGAAATAACAACAGGCTTAAGAGTAATGGTTTGGAATAATTTTTACACCGGTTATACTTTTCGTATACAGCTCAACCGAAAGGTTATAAATGCAACGAATTTTAGCTCTTATGACATCCCTGGTTTTGGGAGAGCCCAATTTGGTAGCAGATGGGATTTCAATTATTATCTTATGTACAGAATAAGCTGGAAACAAAAACAAGTGTTACCGCGTGCTAATTAAGTGCGCACTGGCAGAGCCTTCAGCCCAGTCCTATTTTTTAAATAACGAATCCACAAATTCTAGCTTATTAAATACCTGGAGATCTTCTATTTTTTCACCGACACCAATGTATTTTACTGGTATCTTAAATTCATCTGAAATTCCTATCACCACCCCACCTTTAGCGGTGCCATCCAACTTGGTAATAGCTAAGGCTGTTACGTCGGTAGCTTTGGTGAATTCTCTGGCTTGAATAATTGCATTCTGACCAGTAGAACCGTCTAAGACTAACAATACCTCATGAGGTGCTTCTGCTACAAACTTTTGAATGACACGCTTAATCTTAGTGAGCTCATTCATCAAGTTTATCTTGGTGTGCAACCTTCCTGCCGTATCAATAATTACGATATCAGCTTTTTCCTCCATACCTCTCTTAACAGCGTCAAAAGCTACTGACGCAGGATCAGTATTCATGCCGTGGGACACCACAGGAACGCCCACCTTGTCGCCCCACATAATTAGTTGATCAACTGCTGCTGCCCTAAAAGTATCCGCTGCACCTAATATAACCTTAAATCCTTTGGCCTTAAACTGCGCCGACAACTTACCAATGGTGGTTGTTTTCCCAACCCCATTTACACCTACTACTAATAAAACGTACGGTTTTTTAACATCAGGTATGCCGAAATCCTTCAGGTCCTCAGTATTATTTTCGGAAAGCAGCGCTGCTATTTCTTCTCTAAGTATTTTATCTAATTCCGACGTTCCCAAATACTTGTCACGAGCTACCCGTGCTTCTATTCGTTCAATAATCTTAACAGTGGTACCTACACCAAGATCAGCACCAATCAATATCTCCTCAAGCTCATCTAGCACCTCTTCATCCACCTCAGATTTACCAGCAACGCTTCTCCCTAATTTGGTAAAAATATTGTCTTTGGTCTTCTCTAAGCCTTTGTCGAGTGATTCTTTGTTATCCTTAGAGAAGAAATTTAAAATTCCCATAGCGGTGAGTGGTTGTGTTAGGTGTCGGCTAATAATGTACCTACTTTGATACGATTATTTAAGTCATTAGTTTGTAAAAATTACGTTAACGAAAAAAGTCCCAATAAAGGGACTTCATGTTATTTAACTTAATAAAGAAATATTACTTCTTCATTATAGCATTTACGTCATCAACAGGTACTATTTCCTCGCGAAAGGTGTAAGCACCAGTTTTTTCGGATCTTACCGCTTTGATAACTTTAGCAAAACCTTTTGCTTCTTTATTCTTCAGGGTTGCAACTACTTTCTTAGCCATCGTTATTTAATTTCTTTGTGAACAGTCATTTTCTTTAACACTGGATTAAACTTCTTAAGTTCCAATCTTTCAGTAGTGTTCTTTCTGTTTTTAGTCGTGATGTAACGAGAAGTTCCCGCCATGCCACTATCCTTATGTTCAGTGCATTCTAAAATTACCTGAACTCTATTTCCTTTCTTAGCCATTGTGCTTAATTTTTACTGCTGGTTTTACCCCTGGCAAATTATGAGATTATTTTACCGTTTTCGCGTGCCTTCTTTAGTACAGAAGTGATCCCATTCTTATTAATGGTTCTGATTGCACTAGTCGATACTTTCAAAGTAACCCACTTATCCTCCTCAGGGATATAAAATCTCTTCTTTTGAAGATTAGGTAAAAATCTTCTTCTAGTCTTATTATTAGAGTGTGAAACATTGTTTCCCACCTGAGGTCTTTTTCCGGTTATTTGACAAACTCGTGCCATATCTATTTATAATTATTTTAGTTGTCGCTTTATTGAATTTTTCGAAATTGGTCTGCAAATATCGGTAATATTTTGATAATCACAAAACTACTAGAGAAAATTGCATTATATTTTTTCAATAAATGAGAAAATACAGCTCCTTTCATTAGTTTTGAACTATTGACCGCCTTTGAAAGCACGAAGATAGTTAAAATTTTATAATTATGATTGAAGAAATTACCAATAGTCAACAAGCCATCGCACTAGAAGAAAAATATGGAGCCCATAATTACCACCCATTACCAGTGGTATTAGCCAGAGGTGAGGGTGTCTTTCTTTGGGATGTAGAGGGTAAAAAATATTACGACTTTTTATCTGCGTATAGCGCAGTGAACCAAGGTCACTGTCATCCGCGATTGTTAGAAACATTAAACGCGCAGGCTGCTACATTAACACTGACCTCTCGCGCTTTTCATAATGACGTACTTGGGCCCTTTGAAAAATACATGACCGAATATTTCGGCTTTGATAAGGTGCTGCCAATGAACACAGGAGCTGAAGCGGTAGAAACTGCTTTAAAGATAGCTCGAAAGTGGGCTTATGAAAAGAATGGTGTCGCCGAAAATGCTGGTAAAATTATTGTCGCCGAACAAAACTTCCACGGTAGAACCACTACAGTAATTTCTTTTTCGAGCGATGAAACAGCAAGGAAAAACTTTGGCCCATTTACGCCAGGCTTTATAAAAGTACCTTATAACGATCCTGCCGCTTTGGAAAAAGTATTATCAGAAGAAGAAAACATTGTCGGTTTCTTGGTAGAGCCAATTCAAGGAGAAGCTGGTGTCTATACCCCAGCCTCAGATTATATGAGACAATGCAGTGACTTATGTAAAAAGCATAATGTTTTATTCATGGCCGATGAGATACAAACAGGTATTGCCAGAACTGGCAGCTTATTGGCTGTTTGCGGCGACTGTACATGTGCAGGACATTGCGAAAAGCAAGCTACTTATGTACAACCAGACCTCTTAATATTAGGCAAGGCCCTATCGGGTGGTTTCTATCCTGTTTCGGCAGTTTTAGCCAACGACCATATCATGTCGGTTATTACTCCAGGAACCCACGGCTCTACCTTCGGTGGTAACCCCGTTGGGGCGAAAGTAGCTATAACAGCTTTGGAAGTTGTGAAAGACGAAAACCTAGCACAAAATGCTAGAAAGCTCGGTAACCTTTTTCGTGAGCGTTTGAATAAATTTATCAAAAAAAATGACCTCGTTAAATTAGTCCGTGGCAAAGGTTTATTGAACGCCATCGTTATCAACGACTCTGAAGACGGCTCTACAGCTTGGGATATTTGCATGGCTTTAAAAGAGAATGGCTTATTAGCAAAGCCTACTCATGGCAACATCATTAGGTTCGCACCTCCTTTAGTAATGACTGAGGAGCAACTACATGACTGCTGTGACATCATTGAGAAGACTATTTTAGCCTTTCAAAAGTAACCTTCAAATACCAGCATTTAAAAGGGTCTGAGTAAAAACTCAGACCTTTTTTATTACATTAGACTATGGGTAAGCAAATCAAGATAGGTATTATTGGTACTGGCAAGATCGCTGCACAGATGGCAGAAGCAATAAAGCTTGTGCCCGATGCAACACCCTATGCCATCGGCTCTCGAAGAATAGAAAGTGCAAATAATTTTGCTCAAAAACACCATTTTAATAAGGCTTATGGCTCGTATGAAAGTATGCTTTGCGATGAACAGATAGACCTTGTTTATGTCGCTACACCTCACAACTTGCATTTTGAGAACACTATGCTGGCACTAGACCACGGCAAGCATGTGCTTTGTGAAAAGCCGTTTGGAGTAAATAGCAATGAAGTGGAACAAATGATAGCCTCGGCTAAGGAAAAAAAGCTATTTCTGATGGAGGCGATGTGGTCGCGCTTTATGCCTCATATTCAGCAAATAAAAGCATTAATTAACCAAGGGGAGATCGGACCTATAAAGTTATTAAGGTCAGATTTTAATATGTACCCTCCCTTCAACGCTGAAAGTCGCTTGTTTAATAAGTCATTGATAGGCGGCTCCTTGATGGATATAGGAATCTATCCCGTTTTTTTGGCGCTATATATTTTAGGTCAGCCGAAGCGTATACAAGCTATGGCTGGCATTGGAGCTGCTGGAGTAGATTATCAAGTGGCTATGAGCTTTGAGTATGACAATGAAATAATGGCTATGCTTTCCAGTTCTATGGTCAGCCGCGGTGGAATAAACGCTTCTATCGAAGGAGAAAAAGGATCCATAATACTGGAAAACCCATGGCACATACCTTCGAATTTTACTGTCAAATATGGCGATGGTAGCACAAAGAAATTTGAGTACAAGCATACTGGGAATGGCTATCATTACGAATTGCAAGAAGTAATTAATTGCTTGAATGCAGGTAAAGTACAAAGTGACAAAATGAGTTGGGGTGACAGTCTTGAGTTAATTGAGGTATTAGACGAAATAAGAAAAAAGGCTGGCATTTTCTATCCTGAACATGACAACAAATAAACCTATATGCAAGCAATCATTATTACCAAATCAGGCGCTCCTGACGTGCTACAATTAGCGGAAAGGCGAAGCCCTACTCTTCGGGATCAGGAGGTATTGATCGACGTGAAAGCGGCGGGTATTAATAGACCTGATATTTTTCAACGAATGGGTCGATATCCTGCGCCAGAAGGAACATCAGCAGATATCCCTGGACTTGAGGTGGCAGGAGTAGTTTCAAAAATAACAGACAATGAGCGGAGATGGAAAGTAGGTGATAAAGTTTGCGCATTGCTAGCAGGAGGTGGATATGCCAGCGAAGTGGCTGCACCATCAGTTCAATGCTTACCTATACCAGAAGGCTTAAATTTTGAAGAAGCTGCCAGCCTGCCAGAAACGTGCTTCACTGTTTGGTCTAATGTATTTGACAAAGGAAATTTTAAAAAAGGCGAGAGTTTTCTTGTTCATGGTGGTACTTCTGGCATAGGGGTAACTGCCATTCAAATGGTCAAGGCAATGGGCGGGAGAGTATATACCACAGCAGGTACCGACGAAAAGTGCAGGCAAGCTGAAGCTATTGGTGCTGAAGTTTGTGTCAAGTACACTACCCAAGATTTCGAAGAAGTACTAAAAGAAAAGGCTCCTCAAGGAATGGATGTAATTTTAGATATGGTGGGAGGAGACTACACCTCAAAAAACATTAACCTACTCAACCCTGATGGCAGATTAGTACTTATTAATACCATGAAAGATGCTGTCTCCACCATTAACTTGAAGAAAGTAATGGTGAAAAGATTAACAATTACTGGCTCTACTTTAAGGGCTCGTTCTCCTACCTTCAAAGGGGAAATAGCGAAGAAATTAGAAAAATATATCTGGACTAAATTCAAATCAGGAGAAATTAAACCTGTACTATACAAAATTTTCCCGTTAGCCGAAGCAGCTCAAGCACATGCCTTGATGGAGTCTAGTGAACATATTGGTAAAATAGTTTTATTTGTTTAGGGTTGCATTAGCATCAATTGCATCTTAATCGATCATGTGAAAGAAAAGATCTTCAACGCATTTGAGCACTAGTATAATAAGCTTGTAGACAAAGCCCCAGAAATAACAATTGGTTTAATAGCGCTAATTTTCTCTTCTATTCTCGGCATAATAATCCGAAAGGTCATTGTAGGTCGATTTAAGTTAAAAGTCAAAGACACATTACTCTTAAACTTCATAGGCAGGGTCATATTTATCATTTTTCTGATCATAGGAAGTATAATTTTCTTAAACCAACTTGTGCTGGGTAGCGCTGCCGGCGGATTATTGGCTGGTGCTGGCGTTTCTGCTTTGATTATAGGCTTTGCTTTTAAAGATATAGGTGAAAACTTTATTGCTGGTTTTTTTCTGGCATTGAGCCCCCCTTTCGAATAGGTGACATCATAGAAGTAAATGGCTTTATGGGCAATGTACAAGCGATGAGTTTCCGCAACAGCCACATCCGAACTTTTGATGGAAGAGATATTTTTATCCCCAATTCGATGATGATTAAAAACCCTTTAATTAACTATACCAAGGATGGTCTAATGCGCCATGAATTTGTAGTAGGTATTGATTACGGTAACGAGATTGCCGAGGCCACGAAAGAAATTATGGCTACACTCACCGACCTTAAAAATATATCCCACGGAGGAGAACTCGATCCCTTTGTAGTCATAGCTCAGTTTGGCACAAGCACCATCAATTTGAAAATATTTTTCTGGATCAACACTTACGACTTTTTGGACTCCATTACCATTCTTAAAAGCACTTTAATGCAAACTGTTGTAAATACATTATTGAAAAAAGAGTTTACTTTGCCTGCAGATATAGTTGAACTTAAAATCTACCAAGAAGGTCATCCCATTCCTCTTTCTATAAAGGAATTAAAGGATCAGAAAAAAAATACTTAATTTTAAAGCCCTCCAATAATTACTTCATCAATAGAAAAGGCTGTAGTTACCGCCTCTTCTAAAAGCTTTTGTATTCAGATGGATCTTTCTGCCGCCGTCCATAAATTTCCTCTTTGCTAAATCAAAAAGTTGCTTAATCATATCTGCCTCTTGTCCCTGCCCTCCCATTCTTTTGCCAAAATTACTGTCATTGACTTTTCCACCGTGAAGGCTTTCGATTTGATGCCATACCTTTTGATATCGGTCAGGAAAGTTAATCTTCAACCATTTTTGAAAAACATCTTTAACAGCTCCGTTTAAGCGAACCACAGTATAAGCAGCATCAATGGCACCATGGGCAGCAGCAGCTTCAATGATAGCTGGTATTTCCTGATCGTTTAAGCCTGGAATAATAGGTGCTGTCATTATAGAAACAGGAATCCCTTTGCCACTGAGTACCTTGATAGCCTCCAATTTTTTCTTCGCTGTAGCTGTTCGAGGCTCTAGCTTCGACCTTATCGCTTCATCTAAACTGGTGATGGACAAAATCACCCGCACTAAATTATCCTTTGCAAGATCTTCTAATAAATCTAGGTCGCTGAGGAAGCCTACATTTTTGGTAATGATGCTTACTGGATGTCGGTAATCGGCAAATACCTTTAACAAACTTCTGGTAATGCGTAACTTCTGCTCAATAGGCTGGTAACAGTCGGTATTGCCAGACAGCACAATCGGGTTCACCTTCCAGCTTGGCTTTAAGATTGTTTTTTCCAATAGGCGGGCAGCATTTTTCTTAACAATTATTTTTGACTCAAAATCCAAACCAGCATTATATCCCCAAAATTCATGAGTAATCCGTGCATAGCAATAGACACAACCGTGCTCGCATCCTTGGTATGGGTTGAGTGAATAGGCCATACCAACATCAGGACTTTTTACCTTATTAACAATTTCCTTGGGGTACTCGTAAAATATTTCTGTCTTCGCCGATTCATATGGAGTGAACTCATCTACTCCCTCTATGTGCTCTAGTGTAAGGCTGGTATTTGAAAATTTGTTATCAAGCTGATGTTGTGCTCCGCGGCCTTTTATTTGCTGATTCATTTCCATGAATCTAAATTACTATTATTTATAGTATTACTATATTTATTAGTACTTTATTTCTCAACAACTATAGTATCTACGGGAATATAAATTTCAATTTGCTTCTTGCCCCAGCTTCTAGCACTGTCAATATCAAGGCCCATGTAAATGTCTACTTTATTTCTCCAACGTTTATTCATCTTATCCAGTACATAAAACGGCTGTTCAAAGCCCTCAATGTACACTGCTGTATTGTGCACTAATCCAGAATCAATTAAGTCACGACTAATGGCTATTGCTCTCATGCCCAGCTCAAGTGTATCTCCCCATGCTGCAAGTGCTGGATTGTCTGCAGTAGTTTGCGCGGAAACAGAATTATAAGCCGTCGAAGTTACCTGTAGTGTGTCATATAGTACCATCCTCGTTTTCCGTGTATCATTTGCACTTGAACATGCCACAAGAACTGAAATGAATGCAAGGATAAAAATACGCTTCATATACTATTTTTTAATTTTAAATCGATACATTCTCATAATTAGCCTAAACAAAAGGCTAAGTGTTTACTTTTCCTAATAAAACATAAAAGAATGAACATTTTAGTGAGTGGAGCCGACGGAAATTTAGGCTCAGCAGTAGTTGATAGATTGATAGCAGAAAAAGAGACCGTTTTTGGATTGTATGCTCGAAAAGAGAAAGCAGAAAAGGAAGAAAGAGCAATTCATAAGAAAGCTGCTAACCTAATGGATGCTGAAGAAGCAGCATCGTCCGTTGAAGAAATGAAAACAGCCCTTGGAAGCATCAATGGTGCGGTGTTAACGGTAGGGGGTTTTGCTACAGGAAACATCCAAACCACCTCTTTAGGAGATATTCACAAACAGATAGCACTTAATTTTGATACGGCCTACAACCTCATAAAACCATTAATTGAAAGTATGGAAAGACGTGGTTCAATATTTCTTATCGGGGCGCGTCCAGCTTTAAACGCGCATGAACTAAAAGATAAATTGGCATACGGCCTAGCTAAAAATTTACTCTTCACGCTGGCCGAAGTCATTAATGCCGAGCAAAAAAACACAGGCATTCATTGTTCTGTGATTGTTCCCAGCATTATTGATACGCCACCGAACCGCAAAAGCATGCCTGATGCAGATTTCTCCGAGTGGGTGACTCCAGTAGAAATTGCTGACAGCATTTATTATTACTTAACACACCCTTATATAAAAGAAGGAGTGATTAAAGTGTATGGAGAGGTATAGATTTGACTAGTACAACCTACTATTATTAAGATTTGATCGGGGTAGGCTTGAAGTAGAATCGCCTATTTTAGAACCTCATTTATCGAAAAATCTCCTTAGAAAGTCCTCCTGAAAGGATCTAATGCTATTGATAAATCCCTAGGCGATGACCTGCTAATGGGATAATCAATTTGTAGGAAGCCTACATATAACTAACGTCATCGCACTGGTTTGTGTCCTCAAGAACCACTGCTCGCCCTTTATTTTGCTTTGTAGAGACACGAACCAAGAAAGGAGGTTAAATCTGATCACTATAAAATACTCACTGGTCGAAATACCACCAAGAGGCTAAACAAGAAAGGTAGCTTTCTATCAACGGATACCGACCTCCGTGGGAATGACGATTGTAATAGGCCTGTGCCTTTTTTACGAAAAAGCATTAGTCAAGACATAAAGGATGAAACAAAATTGCCAGTAAGACCAAGATGAATTTTAAATACTAAAGTTTTCAAACTACTCCTCAAGATAATAAAACCTGAGTTTCTTTGCAGAAATAGCATATTTATGATTTACAAAATCCCTGAAATAAATAGTGCTGCCATTTATCCAGTTTGGGTAATAATTGATCTCTTTTAGCAAGTAGCACTCCTGCGTACTCATGTCAAACTCATACAGCTTACTTTTGTAATGACTGATCAATTCTACTACAAACCACTTCTTCAACAGATAATCGTACAACATGTACTTTGCTTTTCCAGCTAATGATTGGGGCAGGTTTATTTCATTTATTGTCTCCTTCTGAAAATCAATCTCCACTATAGTATTAGAAAGACACATCGGAAAATAAAATTTATTATCTATATAGTATTTCCTGTCTGGCCATTGCAGAGTTATAGGAAAGGCAGATTTACTTGGGGTGTCCTTGAAGTAATATTCGAGCTCTTGTTCACTATTAGGGAATTGCGCATGAATTTTCAACACGCGCCTTTTCGCCAATATTTTTGTCGTATAGCCAACTTTCACACTCGCATTTGCAAAGGCAATTTCTCCCTTTTCGGCCTCTTCTGTCTGAAGGATTTTAAGCTTCTCGTCAGAGAAATCAATTTTATAAAACTTAGCTTTACAGCTAATAAAGAAAATATGCTCACTAATTGGATAAAAATCTGTGATAAAGGAATTATTTAAATATAAGCTATCTAAATGTAAACCATCTGCTCCCAATAAAATAAAATTCATCTTATCTTCTTTTAAATCTAAGATATTTACTACTGAAAAATCGCCTGGAAGGGGGTGATAACTTAAAATATGTGCATCATCAAAAGCATATTCTAAATCAATTAAATCGCCAACCGTAGTTTCTGAAGCAAAGCTTTGAGCTGAAACAAGGCTTGTACTGATGCTAAAATAAAATATTAATATTTTCTTCAAAGTCCTGATAATTAACAATATTAATATGCTCTCCATTTTCTAGATCTATTATTACCCCATTAAAATAACCTTGGTAATAATTTCTCAATTTATTCTCTCTATCTGCAATATAAGTTACACTTAATCTATCAATCAAAATTTTAATGTTCTCTTCAGAAGGGATTCCAGCAATAATAAGCTGCATTTTAGCATTTAAAACCATTTCCTCATTATTGAGAAAAAATGCAAGGATTTGTAAGACACAAGATTCACAGCCCTCAGCATTCAAATGAAAAATAGCGCTCTTATTTTCAAACTCCCGCGTTGAGAATTCCTCTTGTAAATAGTTATTGATCCGAAAATCATTAACAAGACCTTTATTTTCGCAGGAAAATATTGCCGCACTAAAAAAGCTTAAAATAATCAAGTAATAAAAATTCTTCATCCTCTGCTTGTTTATAATCATCGCTTTTTACTAGTAAGACACCCTTTTTGTAAGGAATTAAATGTTTAAAATCGTACACTTTTCGTGGTAGGAGATACTCATTGATTACAGTTTGAGTATTGACATCATACGTTATTAAAGACCATTGCGCATCCAGAAACATGTTTAACTTGCCCCGATCACTTTTATAAATCTCTTGCTCATGCTTACATAAGCGAATTAGCTTACTATTATCGTAGGGGTGTATAATGGTATAGAGATACATAAAATCACCATTTAAGGTATTCATTTGCTGTTCTGTTGTTGGATCAATACCTTTTTTAAATAAGGTGAAATTTTGTCTATCAAAATTGCTTCTTATAGAAACAAAATCATTTTTCGACTCAAAAAACACCTGGTCACTATAAGAGAAATTAATTATCTTCTCAGAATCGCTTACATCGATAGTGTACTCAATTTGAAAAGGCACAGACTCTTTTTGAAATGCGGCTGGAAATTCACCAATAAAACGAATTATCTGTTGTTTTTCTGATAAGGAAATTAATGCTGAGGGTGGATAACGGTAGGCAATATCTTTATCTAAGAAGTACAAATTATTATATTGAAAAGGAACAGACACCTCATTCTTGCTTTTATCATAGTGAAATGGAATGTTGAACTCATTAAATATGGCTGTAGATGATAAAGTGAAGTGTTTATACTTATGATCAGCAGGTATAATTAGGTCTAATTCAAATCTGTTAATCATTTCCCCTGCACCATCAATTAGGAAAAAAGTATTACTATGTGGTGAATTGAGCAAAATCGAGTCTTTACTTATTGCAAAAAAATTATTTACATCATATATATTTTTTTTTTCGTCTCCATAATAAATGGACTCCAGCAGCTCCTCTTTTTCTAAGTCATAAGAATTAATTTCTTCTCTTTTAAGATTCAGCCCAACTAGAATTTCTGTCTCAGGGATAAGTTGATAGCCTTCATTATTATAACTTGTAAAATCTTTGCTTAAGTCAAATCTAAATGATTTGATAGGCTGATCAATATACATTCTTGTGCTGGTATTATTTTTACCACAACCTATTAAGTATACGAATACAATGAAAAACAGAACTATCCTCATAGATTTAAATTTTAGCAGGTTTATTAAAACAAACCTGCTAAAAAGAATTTAAGTTTTGATTAACGAGGCCTAATCACTATGATGGTAGTTCCATCTGGCTCCACAGTAACTGCACAACGGTCTCCATTTCCCCAGCAGGTACTAAATGTTGCCCGCTTCTCTGCTTTTAGATCCATGTTAAATGCGTTAACGAAAATTAGCGACGACCCAAATAAGCAGGCTGCAATCATAGAAAAGATTTTCTTTCTCATTTTCATAATAATTTAGTTTAAAAATTGATTTTGAGCAACTCCTCAACACCACTAAAAATTTAAAATGAATGACCTATTCGAGATGAAAACACTGAGGCGGGTTCAAGTCAAGGGTTATCACTTTGTAGGTTTGGTTAAAAGCCGATAAGCTAGCATTTACAACTTTCAAGCACAACCATTTTCAATGGTAGTGTTGCTTCTCGCTAGTAAACAAACATAATTACAATTACAATTGCAATTGTAATTGTAAAATATATTTAAAAATTCATGCAGTATATGATGTTATTGAAGATCGCTTGAGGGATAGTCGAAGAAGCAAGCAATTTGCTAGTAAGTCCCATGAGTACTGGCGCAAGCATCCGCTTGGACCTAGTCGGAGATGTAAACTGATTTCTTAATATGAAAAATAGCACAAGCGGACACTTGTGCAAGGGAGCGTAATTGCATAACAAAAGAATAAGAAAGCACGCGTTCTATCAGCAGATACCTCTACCTAGATGGGAATGACCGTTCTGCTAGCTTTGTGCTACGTTCTAAATAGAAATCTCAATGGTCCGTGTTATCACGAACCATTTTTCTAGTTCTTTGATTTATTTCTAGGGGGCACCGAACGAGGAGGTGGAGGTTTATAGTAACCCGCTTGGATAATGAAAAGCACAAGCGGACGCTTGCGCTAGTTTGCGTGACTTTGGAAAAATGCTGGATCAAGTGCGAAATCGATAGCTATAAATAAAATAGTGGTTACTTACGTTCCTTATTACGTTCACCTTTTTACTTTACTTAATTAAACTCCTGAAGCCTAGGGCTGTTATAACAGCTCCAGCGGCTAAACAGATGTAGTACCATGTGTCACTCATACTATAGCTGCTATCGTCAAATATGCCATTAATTTTATTAACTAAGGCCTCACTTGGCCTATGTTGATAAGTCCATGCCAACACAAATACACCAAGTGCAATAAATAATATTCCTCTTAATTTGTTCTTATTCATCTGGTTCAAGTTACTGATACACCAATTAAGATAGCATATTATATAGTTACTTACATTCCTAAGCCTACTAAAAATGAACTATTTATGCTATTCCCTGATTTTGTAGCCTAATTAAATTAAATTTGCAAAATGCAAAGCAGAGAAAAGGCACAGCTACTACCTAAGGAGATAATTGAAGTTAAGCTCAGCAAGAAAGATATCCGCAAAATGTCTGTGGAAGAAATTGCCATAGAGTTAACTGCAAATGGAGAGAAGGCTTTCCGCGCTAAACAAATCTATGAATGGCTATGGATGAAGTCAGCAGCAAGCTTTGACGACATGACCAATTTATCTAAGCCCTTACGGGATTGGCTTAACGAGCATTATTGTATCAATAGAATTACCATCGCTAGCAAGCAAGTGAGTAGTGACCGCACCATTAAAGTAGCCTTCAAGCTACATGATGGCAACGAAGTAGAAGGAGTTCTGATCCCTACCGATAACCGAATGACCGCTTGTGTCAGCTCTCAGGTAGGCTGTTCTTTAAGTTGTAAATTCTGCGCTACGGGTTATCTTAAAAGAATGCGAAATTTAGAGGCTGCAGAAATATATGATCAGGTGGTGATGATCAAAGAACTTGCTGCGGAGCATTATGACATGACCCTATCAAACATAGTATATATGGGAATGGGAGAGCCTTTACTGAATTATAATAATGTGTTGCAGTCTATTAACCATATCACCTCGGAAAAAGGCTTAGGCATGAGTCCGAAAAGAATTACTGTTTCTACGGCAGGAATAGCCAAGATGATCAAAAGATTAGCTGATGATGACGTACGCTTCAATTTAGCTTTATCTTTGCATGCCGCCAATGACGAGAAACGTAGCGAGATAATGTCTATTAATGACGCCAACAACCTACCAATCTTAAAAGAAGCCTTAGAGTATTATTACAAGGCTACTAACAATAGAGTTACCTATGAGTATTGTGTGTTCGATGATTTTAATGATAGCCTAGAAGATGCAAAAGAGCTTTGGCAATTTACTAAGCATGTTCCTTCGAAGGTTAACTTAATAGAATATAACCCTATTGATATGGCTGATTTCGTAAATACAGGAGCAGATAAGCTAGATGCCTTTGCGGACTTCTTAGAAAGCAAAAATGTGGTCGTAAATGTAAGAAGAAGTAGAGGAAAAGACATTGATGCAGCGTGCGGTCAATTAGCGAATAAACACTAAATATTTCTTTACACAAAAAGGGGTAATTATATTACTACTTTTAATAGGGAACTATGACTTTCTCCATCTCAGTTCTTATTGTAACCTATGCTTTAATAGGCCTATACTTACTAAATAGGTATAGAACAAGTAGAAACAAAAGCTTATTTTTAAAGAGGGGATCTGTGCGTTCTTATGTCTTGGTGAGTTTTCTTGTTTTCGTTGTGGGTTTCATTATATCAATGATACTCCCAGAGCATGGCCTAAACTTGGCTAGCTTTCAACTGCACTCAGAGGTAATAAGCGCCAAAGCTACAGACAATCTGTTCTACAAATCCATTGCAGTTTTCACTGAGGTAAACCTCATAGGCGGTTTCTTCGCCTTATTGATAATGGGAATATGGACGTATTACCTGCGGAAATTAGATTTCTTTCGAAAAGAAAAAATAAGTATCAGCCTACTAGTATTAGTGCTAGGCATGCTCTCTACCTTTTTAGTTTTTCCCATTTCAGACTTCCTAAAAGACTTTTTTAACATCTCTTTTTCTAGCAACCCTATTTATAATTTAATAGTATATAGCTGGCTCAACATAGGGCTAGTTGAAGAACTTGTAAAAATACTACCCGTTTTTATACTACTATATTTTACCAAGGAAATAGATGAACCTATTGATTTAGTTTATTATGCTTGCCTATCTGCACTAGGATTTGCCTTTATTGAAAATTTATTATACTTCCGAAATATAGGAGGTCAAATATTTATAGGCCGCGCCATGTACTCCGTAATTGGCCACATGGTAGATGCGAGTTTCTGTGTATATGGAGTTATTCTCAGTAAGTTCAAGTACAAAAAAATGAGATACGATCTAGTTATACTCTATTTCTTACTAGGAAGCCTCATTCATGCGCTTTACGATTTCTTCCTATTCGAGGGCTGGATGGTTTTATTTTACTTGTCATTTCTCATATTTATACAATCTTGGGCCATTATCATTAATAACTGCATTAACAATTCCCAATATTTCAGTTTTAAAATCTTACCTAAGTACGAGCGACTAAAGGTATTTATGGCTGTGAGCTTTTCACTACTACTGATACTAAGCTTTATCGCGGACGGTTTAATTGTTGGCAAAATACATGCTGTCGATACTTATTGGGGTTCTGTTTTCAGATTTAGTTTATTAATTGCATTCTACGTAACAGGCATTAGCAGCTTCGATATGATGAAGGGGTATTGGAGAAAAGTTGATTTCAGTCTATTCGATGATTTCAACAAATCATTCAGCTTTAGATCGCTTGGTCGCATATTCACAAATAATACCATTCACCCACAAAACCGAGTAGGTAAGTTACTTAAATTACACAGCCCAAAAAGTAATGTCACCCTAAGAGCCACACTGGACATTACCGCCGGGAAAATTACTGACAGGGTGAAACTTCGCCGGCTAAACAGATCATTTGATTATGATTGGTTTAAGGTGAAATTGGAACAACCTTTATTATTACCTGCTAAGTACGTAGGTAACGAGGTTTATATCCAGTTTGAGAGTCCTTACCTATCCTTAGAGCATGACAAAAATATTAAGTGTCATTTAAGGCTGTTAGAAATACCCGAGATAGGAAGTAAAAAATATAGAATGGTTAATTATGGGTACATTATTGCCAATGGGCACGATTTCCAATATGGTGTAAAAGGCCTATAACTAAAATAAGAGCGGTAAAATAAAATAAGCCAACAGAGAGAGAATTAATACTGAAAGCAGATTTAAGATCAAGCCAGCTTTCAACATGCTCTTCATATCAATGTAACCACTTGCAAAAACGATGGCATTCGGAGGAGTAGAAATGGGCATCATAAAAGCGCAACTGCTTGCCATAGCAACAGGTATAGCTAAATAGTAGGGTGAAATTTGAAGCCCTGTAGCAATACTCATGACCATAGGAATAGCTATGGTAGTTAGAGCTACATTGCTCATTATTTCTGTCAAGAACAATGAAAGTAATATCAAGCCAAAGGCGATAACACCCCAATTTAGCGTGTCAAAATGAGCGATCTTTTCACCTATTAAATCTACAAAACCAGCAGCTTCCATAGCCTTGGCTAAGCACATGCCTCCTCCAAAAAGAAGCAAAATACCCCATGGGAGCTCTTTCATGGTATCCCACTTCATTAACATTTTTCCTTTGCTATCAATGGGGACTAAAAAGGTAGCTATACCGCCAGCCATTGCTGCTACGGTATCATTTAAAAGGTCTTCGCCGAGCAAGTCATTAATCTGTACCTTAAATACCCAGGCTAAAGCTGTGGCAGTAAAAATTATAGCAACAAGCCTTTCCTCCCTTGTCCATTCACCCAGCTCTTCTATTTCCTTTTCTAGAAATATCGCTGTTGTCTTCAAATCACCCAATCTATTAGGGTAAAGTACCTTTGTGAGCAGTATAAACATGAGAAATAACAATAATATGACTACTGGTAAGGCGAAAACAAACCACTCTAAAAAGGAGATATTCGAAGAAAGCAATGAATTTACATAGCCTAGCAAAACCACATTGGGTGGTGTACCTATTATAGTGGCTATCCCTCCAATATTAGCGGCATAGGCGATGCCTAAAAATATGACCAGCTTAAAATTCTGAAATGCTCTAGATGCCGGAACAGATTGCTCTAGGAGCCTGACTACCGATAAACCTATAGGAAGCATCATAACAGCTGTGGCTGTATTGCTGATCCACATACTTAGGCACGCTGTCGCTAGAATAAAACCAAGTATGATCGCATCTGATTTGGTACCCGTTAAACGAATAAGATTAAGCGCTATACGCTTGTGCAAATGATGTTTTTCCATGGCCAATGCAAGCATAAAACCACCCATGAATAAAAAAATAATTGGACTAGCATAGGGCGTTGTAGCATCCGCTAGTTTAAAAATACCAGTTGTTGGGAACAGCACTATAGGAAGTAAGGCAGTAACAAAAATTGGGACTGCCTCAAACACCCACCAAATCACCATCCAGCTAGCGATAGCTAAAACATGCCAAGCCTTATCGTCTAGCATATCAGTCTTAAGCACTTCAAATAAGAAAAAGCATAGCGGACCTGAAACCAAAGCAATCAACTTGACATAAGGCACGTTTTTACTATCCTCCGTATTTCGCATATTCTAATGTAGCAAATAAATCTAGTACCTATAAACAAAAACATCCTACGCTGTAGCTATAGGATGTTTAATTCATGTTTTAAATATAAGACTAGCTTAATTCCGCAATCACTGTTATTCCACCTTTTGTCTTGTCACCAATATTTACATTAACTTTAGCATCTAAAGGTAAATAAATATCTACCCTTGAACCAAATTTTATAAATCCAAATTCTGCGCCTTGCTCAACAACATCTCCCTCATTAACATACCATTTGATCCTTCTCGCCAATGCTCCAGCAATTTGCCTAAACAATACTTGAACACCATCAGCTTTCTCAATTACTATAGTAGTTCTTTCGTTTTCAGTGCTTGATTTTGGATGCCAAGCTACCAAGTATTTCCCTGCATGATATTTACAGAATTTAACTACCCCGGAGATTGGGTTAAGGTTAACATGTACATTTACGGGCGACATAAAGATCGAAATTTGCTTTCTCTTTTCTTTGAAAAACTCTGTCTCCATGGTGTCTTCAATTACCACAACTTTACCGTCTGCAGGCGCTAATATATGGTTATCATTTCTCACAACATTGATAGTAGGAATTCTAAAGAATTGTAAAATCACGATATAGAGTAGCACTAATACTCCCAAGATGGTATTGTTAGCCCATTCAGGAGCGGTAGTATAATAGTCTACAGCCAAGTAAATACCCACAAATATTAACAATGAAAAGAAAAGTATTTTCCTGCCCTCTTTATGTAAAGTCATAGTATTAATTTTTTGTAAATATAAAAAAAGCGCCTTAAACCAGCGCTTTCTTATCAATTATAATAGCATTAATTATAAAATCAATAACCTCCTCTAAACTTATATGTTTTGGCTACTTTGTCAATTGCCACTATATATGCAGCAATTCTCATAGGCACATCATACTCCACACTCGTTTTATAAACAGTTTCGAATGCATCTTTCATGATCCTATCAGACCTTCTGTTTACACGCTCGCCTGTCCACTTATAACCTAGTCTATTTTGTACCCACTCGAAGTAGGAAACTGTTACGCCACCAGCATTTGCTAAAATATCTGGTGCAACCATAATACCTTTTTCGTTAATTACATGATCAGCCTTAGCAGAAGTTGGACCATTAGCGCCTTCCACAATTAGTCTAGCCTTGATGTTGTTCACATTTTCGTGCGTAATAACATCTTCCTTCGCTGCTGGAATCAAAACATCTACCTCAAGTTCCAACAATTTTGAACCTTCTATTAACTCTGCTCCCCTATAACCATCTAAAGTACCATTGTTACTATTTCTATATTCAATAGCTTCTTTGATATTGATACCATTGTCGTTGTAATAGGCACCAGAGATATCCGAGATAGCTTTTATAGTAGCTCCTCTTTCTTCTAACAGCAAGGCTGCGAAAGAGCCTACATTACCAAAACCTTGAACAGCCATTGTAGCTTTGTAAGGATTGATTTTTAGTTTTTCCATGGCGGCTAAAGCAGACACCATCACACCACGACCAGTAGCCTCAGTTCTTCCTAATGAACCACCTAACACTAAAGGCTTACCCGTTACAACAGCATTCACCGTCATACCTTTTGACCTAGAGTAAGCATCCATCATCCAAGCCATTTCTCTTGGACCCGTTCCCATATCAGGGGCAGGAATATCTCTGTCTGGGCCAAATACATCTACCATACTTTCGGTATATGCACGCGTAAGGCGTTCTATTTCACCTGCAGACATTGCGCGAGGGTTACATTTGATACCACCTTTGGCACCGCCATAAGGAATATCCACTACCGCACATTTCCAAGTCATCCATGCAGCTAAAGCTTTCACTTCATCAATATTAACACCCATATCATATCTCACACCTCCTTTTGAGGGGCCCAATATAGTTGAGTGAATAACACGGTAGCCTTCAAATACTTGAATAGAGCCATCGTCCATTGTAATTGGAAGTGTAACAATAACCTGACGTGCTGGAGATTTTAAGACATTGTAAATTTCATCATCTAAGCCTAAATGCTGAGCGGCTATGTGAAATCTTGACATCATCGACTCAAAAGGATTTTCTAAGTCTTTAATTGGAGCCGGTTCTATATAACCCATATTTTTCGTGTTTTTAAAAAACTTTGAGCAAAATTAGTGATTTGTCGGTTCAATTTCGCTCTTTGATGGTCAAAAGTTATGAAATTCAGTCGAAAAGCATCAAAAAAGCAGAAATAAATGGAGCAGATAACAAAAGTCCATCAAAACGGTCTAAAAATCCGCCATGACCGGGTATCACGGAACCAGAATCTTTGATAGAAATACTTCTTTTAAATAGCGACTCTACCAAATCACCATATGTTCCTGCAATCACAATAATCCCCGCAATACACATCCATTGCCAATCTGCAATCTCGTCAAAATTATGTGCCATGATTGCTGCAAAACCAAAAGCCAACAATGTACCGCCAAGCGCTCCTTCCCATGTCTTTTTAGGAGATATGCGTTCAAATAGTTTAGTCTTTCCAAATTTAACGCCTGCAAAATACGCGCCCGTATCACTAGCCCATAAAATAAATAAGGCTCCTAATATGATCTGGAAACTATAAGTGCCATTATAAAAAACTGCGATGTGTAATAATGAGAAAGGAATAGCGACATAAATAATTCCTAAAAAGGTGAATGCTATATTTGTAAATGGTTTTAAATCATTTTTTTTGTACAGCTTCACAAAGTAAACGGTTGCAGCAATAGGCGCAATAGCGAAGTAAATACGAGGGTCTAGATGCTCCGCCTGAACCAAAAAGGTGATAGTATAAACAGATAAGCCTGTTATTGTGCCCCAAAATTTTAAAGGCAGCATACCATCTAATCCAACCAACTTATAAAACTCAAGCTGCGTCAGCATGCAGAGTATAAAGAATACCGCAAAATAGGTCCATTCACTATAAATAATTGCTCCTAAGATGATGGCAACACCAATTAAGCCTGCAATTATTCTTTGTGTTAAATTATTGTATTTATCCAAACGTGATGTCATTCTCTATAATTTTAATAGCCCTCAATACTTGATCAGGGGCAACGAGTAATTCATAATGGCCTAACTGGTATGCCGAATCTTTTTTATCTAGGACAATAGAATCTATGAGTGACTCCCCAAGATGCGATTTCACAATTTCAGCCCTGTAAAGTAAGTCTGTTTTATAAATGATCTGCCACTTAGACATTTTCAGTTGCCTTCATATTAGTAAAAAACTTGCGCCCTAATAATACGCATACCACCATCGCTATTAAAGACATATATATAGGCATTTCTGTGTCGACCGAACTAGGGTCCCAATTATCATCTACTAATGGCCCAATATACATAATAATTACAGCTAGACCATTATTTACAAAGTGCGCAATAATCGGATACCAGATGTTTCCCGAATAAAAATACAGATAACCGAATAAAGCACCTAAGAAGATCCTAGGGACCACACCATAGAACTGTAAATGAAATGCTCCAAAGATTATTGCTGCAACCCATATGGCTATATGCGGATTTTTAGCGATTGCATATAATTTATTTTGCAATAACCCTCTAAAAACCAACTCTTCACCTATCGCAGGAAAAATCCCTATTACTATTAAAGCGATAAACATTTCACCTATATTAGCGTAGCTACTAAGCAATGCTGTTAGCCCTATCAGCTGGTCTTCCGTACTTCTTGCCCATTGTTCAAAACCACTTAAGAATTCCGGAAAATCAATGTTCATATTCCATTCTATAACGATGGAATTAAATAGCATAAAAGAAAACGTGATGCCAACAACTAAGAAAGCCGCATTAAAATTGAACCTTTTTTTATTAAAATGGCTTGATAAAAATTGGCCATCAACTTTTCTGATGAAAATTAAACTGAAAATAGTGAAGCCTAACAAATGACCTAATCCTTGCGCAACATATAAAACGTATTTACTTTTCTCTGTATACGGAGGAGCAAATACTCGCTCCAACTGACTGAAGGGCACATCAGCTACTAATACGGCTGCAAGACCACCAATAAGTTGAGAAATCACATTGGATACTATAAATAGCAGTACAAATACTAATAAGGAACGCCAATGATTGTTTTGAATTATTTGTGTTGGATTATTTTCTAAAGAAGTCATATTAAACGTAAATTTACATCAAAAATCATATTTACAAATTGGTAAAGATAGATAACATCGAATTAGGAGATTTTCCATTGCTTTTAGCACCTATGGAAGACGTCAGCGATCCCCCATTCCGTGCAGTATGCAAGGAGAATGGAGCAGATCTCATGTATACAGAATTTATTTCTTCGGAAGCATTAATTAGGAATGCCGCTAAAAGTATTCAAAAGCTTGACATCTACGATTATGAAAGGCCTATTGGCATTCAGATTTTTGGCAACAATATAGATTCCATGAGGGAGGCTGCAAGCATTGCGGAAGAAGCAAATCCAGAAATTATTGACATAAATTATGGCTGTCCTGTAAAGAAAGTAGCCTGTAAAGGGGCAGGAGCTGGTATATTACTAGATTTGCCTAAGATGCAAGCTATGACTGCTGAAATTGTTAAGCAGGTAGCTAAGCCCGTAACAGTTAAGACCAGACTTGGCTGGGACGACAGCACCATAAAAATCATAGAAGTAGCCAAACGCCTGCAAGATGTGGGCATTAAAGCGCTCTCTATACATGGAAGGACTAGACAGCAGATGTACAAAGGCGAAGCTAACTGGGATTACATTGCAGCAGTAAAGAATGATCCTTCTATACACATTCCTATTTTTGGAAATGGTGACATTGACTCTCCTGAAAAGGCCCTCGAATATAAAAACAAATATGGCGTAGACGGAATCATGATTGGACGCGCCGCAATTGGCTATCCGTGGATTTTTAACGAAATAAAACATTATATGGCAACAGGTGAAAAATTAGCAGGCCCTGATCTAGCAGAGAGAGTAGCTGTGGCCAAAAAACACTTGAAATTTTCTATTGAATGGAAAGGTGAGAAGAAAGGTATCTTTGAGATGCGCAGACATTATACCAATTATTTTAAAGGTATTTATAATTTTAAACCCTACCGCGCAAGACTAGTCGAGGGCGATAGCTATCAAGAGGTGCTTGATATTCTTGATGAAGTGAGTTACGAGCTAGCCGATAGTGCAATTATTACTATATGAGCCAAAAAACTGATGCCAGCCCTTTCCTTGTATGGGGCCTATTAATTTCCCTTTCCTTAATTTGGGGTAGTTCATTTATTTTAATCAAAAGAGGGTTAGAGGTTTTCTCAGCAGGACAAGTAGGTGCTTTAAGGATATTTACTGCTGCGCTAGTTCTGGTCCCATTAGCTTTGCCAAAACTTAAGACACTTAACAAACACCAGTGGAAGTGGCTCTTTATTTCAGGAATGATAGGTAGTTTTGGCCCTGCCTTTCTATTTGCTATTGCCCAAACACAGCTCGCTAGCGGCATTACGGGTGTTTTAAATGCGTTAACACCCCTATTTGCATTATTAGTTGGTGTACTCTTTTTTGGTGGTCAACTAAAGAAAAAAGACATCTTAGGTATAACCTTGGGGTTTTCAGGTACGGTACTATTAATAATCGCCGGTTCTGGTGGCGACTTAGGCAACCTTAATTATTATGCATTATTTGTTATTGCAGCAACGCTATGCTATGGTTTTAACCTCAACATATTGAAACATCAGTTTAGTGTTTTAACACCAAAACTGATCACCAGCATCTCTCTATTGTTAATTAGTCCCATCGCCACAACGTATTTATTTGGCTTTACAGATTTCCTGGACGTCATGGCTAACGAAGAAGGTGCCTATCTAAGCCTTACCTACATAAGTATTTTAGGGGTCGTCGGTACCGCATTTGCATTAATCATCTTTAACAGATTAGTACAACTCACCTCACCGGTTTTCACTAGTTTTGTTACCTATATAATACCTATTGTTGCCATTATTTGGGGCCTAATTGATGGCGAAATATTAGTATTATGGCATTATATAGGTATCGGGTTAATAATTGTAGGAGTTGCATTCTCAAATAGAAAGAAAAAATAATATTTGGATTAACTTAGTTAAATCCAAATTTAAAATTGGTAATAAGGACGCGACAAATATTTAATATTAGAAAATAAGCAATAATAATTTTTGCTTTACGAGCAAAGCACATATTTTTGCGCAAGTTTAAAAGTATAGAAACCATGAGCGAACAGGAAAAAACAAGATATACAGCTGATGAACTTAAAGAGTTTGAAGGGCTGATTACAGGAAAATTAGATAATGCTAAACAAGAGCTTAGCTATATAAAATCTACCATCACCCATGCTGCAGATTCAGGAACTGAAGGAACATTTGGCAATGTTAAAGTACTAGAAGATGGCGCTGAAACAATGGAAAAAGAAAGTATGAACCAGTTGGCAGCTCGTCAACAGAAGTTTATTGTCAACTTAGAGAACGCCTTGGTAAGGATTAAAAATGGCACCTATGGTATCTGCTCAAGTACCGGAAAACTAATATCAAAAGAAAGATTAAGGGCTGTACCCCACACAACTCAGTCAATTGAGGCAAAACTAGCACAAGACAAATAATACATTTTGGATTTTCTGCTCAACCATATTGAAGCTTTAATCTTTTGCGCTACCGCGCCTTTAAAGGAGCAGGAAATCCAAAAATGTTTGACAGAAATGTTTGAAGCTGAGGTGCCCAAGGAGCATGTTATGGATGCCATCAAACAGCTGCAAGCCAAGTATACTGATGAAGCTTTTTCATTCCAGATAGCCCATGTTGGTAACGGTTATCAGTTCTTGACTAAACCTGCCTACCAGGCAAGTATAGGCATCATGCTAAAACATCAATCTAAAAAACGCCTCTCCAATTCAGCTTTAGAAACGCTTTCTATTATTGCCTACAAACAACCTATAACTAAAGGAGAAATGGAGCAAATTAGAGGTGTTAATTGTGATTATACCGTGCAAAAGCTACTTGAGAAAGAGCTAGTGGAAATTAAAGGTAAATCCGACGCAATTGGACGCCCCATTTTGTACGGTACAAGTCAAAATTTTATGGAATATTTTGGGATTAATAGCCTAAAAGATTTACCCACACCGAAAGATTTTAGCCAAGAAGAAAATACAATTGGCTTAGAAAAAGAAGAGTAAGGCTTCATTTTTCGATAATTCCTTTCGCTAGGCTGACCAACTAGTGCGTATTAGTTGTACTTTTGTAAAAAATACCGTCATGCACAAAAAGCCTTCTAAAAAGAATTTTAAGAAAAAATCGACATCCTACCCAAAAAAAACGGGTGCAAAGCTGATTCCTGCATATGATGTCGAGAAAATAAAGGCTGTAGAAAAAAAAGTTG
The DNA here is from genome assembly GCA_046709585.1 of Marivirga sp. Taxonomy (GTDB): domain Bacteria; phylum Bacteroidota; class Bacteroidia; order Cytophagales; family Cyclobacteriaceae; genus Marivirga. The sequence continues at coordinate 4,788 of JBKEFO010000005.1, read as the reverse complement.
ATGGTGAAAAGTCTGGCCTAGCAGAAGGGATTAGACTTAATAAGTACATCGCTAATTCAGGTGTTTGCTCACGAAGAGAGGCGGATAAGCTAATTGCTGACGGAAAGGTGAAGGTTAATAAAAAAATAGTTACAGAAATGGGCTATAAGGTGCAAGCAGCCGACACCGTTTTCTTTGAAGGGAAAACAATTCAAAGAGAAAAACTAGTTTATGTACTGCTGAATAAACCCAAAGGATTTATCACTACCATGGATGACCCCAAGGATAGAAAGACCGTGATGGAGCTGGTGAAGAAAGCCTGTGAAGAACGTATTTACCCCGTGGGCAGATTAGATAGAAATACTACTGGTCTGTTGTTATTTACCAATGACGGGGAATTGGCCAAAAAGCTAACACACCCCTCTCATAAAGTAAGAAAGATATACCAAGTACAATTAGATAAGCCTCTAACGGAAAAAGACTTCCTTGCACTCGAAAATGGCCTGGAGCTTGAAGATGGTAAAGCCGTTGTAGAGAAAATAGCTATCGTTACGCCCGACGCCTTGAAAATAGGTTTAGAAATTACTATTGGGCGCAACCGAATCGTAAGAAGGCTCTTTGAGCACTTAGGCTATGAGGTAGTTAAATTAGATAGAACCGTCTTTGCTGGACTTACTAAAAAAGATTTACCTAGAGGCAAATGGAAATACCTTTCAGAGAAAGAAGTTATCAGACTCAAACACTTTTAAGATTGGACATTGATTTTTCTGACGCTCCGTGAATAATTATTCTAAACTCACTACCTTCACCTAATTCACTTCTAAGGATAATCTGCGCATTGATTTTATCTAAAGCTTGTTTCACTATAAATAAGCCTAAACCAGAACCCTCCGCTTCACTTGTGGCCCGGTAAAACATATCAAATACCTTATGCTGGCTCTCTTGAGGAATCCCTTTTCCGTTGTCCTCAATTGTTATCTGTACATCGCGGTCAATTTTATCGAACCGTACTGTAATGTATTGATCTGGTTTAGAAGAATCATGGTACTTTACCGCGTTAGACAATAAATTTGATAATACTACCTTCAATTGATAATAATCAGTCCGTAAGATATGATCAATTTGCTCCTCGAAATCTAAACGGATACTATCTGCTCCTTCGTTAAACTTCAAATCGGAAATGACATCATCTATGATATCTCCTAATCTGAAAGTCTTTACATTAATTTCTGTCTTAATATTCCGTGAATAATTTAATATATCGCTGAAGATGTGGTCAAGCTTTATCACTCGTTCCTCCATCATGCTTATATATTTAACGCCTTGTTCCTCCTTTATGTCATGCTTAGCGATATTGATCAACCCCAACAAAGAAGCTACAGGCGCTCGCAAATCATGTGAGGTACTATACAAAAAACTGTCGAGTTCTTTATTTGTCTTTTCTAAAGTGCTGCGTTCATCCTCTAGCAGCCAAATGATCATTCCTATTCCGATGAAAGAAAGTACTAGCAAATCAATAACCCCCATCGAAGCTTCAATATTTAGTATGTAGGAGTTATCAAAAAACAAATAAACACAACTAACTGCATATTGTAAATCTTGGAAACCATACAGCAAAAAAGCTATCCACAATAATTTTTTACCCAATGCGCCGTCATTCCTTCCCAAGCGCATAATTTTTAAGCCCGCATAGACAAATACTATGCCTACTGTTAAGGTTTTAACGAAAAAAGGAAAAATTTGGACGGAGGCGAAACTTCCTTCCACATTTGCGAAAAGATTGAATAAACTAACAGATAAGGCTATAATTATAGAAGCAACATAAAAAATTAATTCAGCTTTTGGCCTAATGCTATTCTTATCTGTCAAGTGTCGAACCCCGCGAAGGAGCCAGTAGATATGAATAAAAGTGGCGGTCAAATACAGGAAGAATGACAAGCTTTGCCAGAAAGGCTCTACACCAAATACACTAGACGTATAAAATGATACTAGAGCAAATGCGATTAAACTTGAAAAAGCAAAAAGACTATACGCCCAACATTCTAAGTACTTTCTCCGGTATAGTTTATTAAAATACAGTAAAATAAAACCTAGACATACTCCCCAAACAGCCTGACCAAAGTAGGCATACTTAATATCTTGTACATATTCTATTAAGAGGGAAGAGTCGAGCAAAATATTCGTATTTAAATACTATTCAATATATAACTTCTAACTTTAACAAGAAGTTTTGGTCTTATCTATAATCATTTTAAATTATTATAATAAATAGTATGTATGCATACTATTTTTATACTGATATATTATTTTTAAATTTCAAGTGTAAGATAAACTGAAAAATAAAGAAATAAATGATAAAAGCGGAATTAAAAGGTTTGATATTTTTAAAACCGAAGGACAAAAAAAAGCCTTACTTATTCAGTAAGGCTTGTGGTGCTAAGTGGACTCGAACCACCGACTCACGGATTTTCAGTCCGATGCTCTACCAACTGAGCTATAGCACCGTGTTAGAGTGCAGCAAAAGTAGGTAAATAATTTACAGTGCAAAAAAAAAATTGAATAAATAAAAAAGAAATTTACACCTCGTTAAAAAACAAATATGCCATATCTATCGCAAATCGCTTTCCTTCTGGTACTTGCAGTCGCAGGTTACTTCATTTCAAGGAGAATTGGAAGGATTAAAAAAAATATACAATTAGGTAAAGACATCGATAGAACCGACAAAAAAGGGGAAAGATTGAAAAATATGATGCTGGTGGCTTTTGGACAGAAGAAAATGTTCAAGAAAATAATCCCCGCCTTTCTCCATTTTCTTATCTACGCAGGCTTTTTAATCATTAACCTAGAAGTCCTTGAGTTCATCATTGATGGCATCGCAGGAACACACCGTATTTTCGCTCCCATTTTAGGAGATGCTTATTCTGTTGCTATTAATATATTCGAATTTCTAGCCGTAGCAGTTCTCTTTTCTTGCGTGGCCTTTTTAATTAGAAGAAATGTGATGAGCATTAAAAGATTCACCACGCTTTCAGGCTGGCCTAAATTAGATGCTAACTTGATTCTTGTAATAGAAATTGTATTAATGTTTGCCATCCTCACCATGAATGCAACAGACATGCTATTGCAGGGTAATGATCCGCATTATGTACAAACAGCTGATTTTTTCTTCAGTAGTTTCCTCATGCCACTTTTTGATGGCATGAGCATGGAAGCTTTGGCAATTACAGAGCGGGCGGCCTGGTGGTTCCACATCATTGGAATTTTAGGCTTTTCTGTTTATGTAACCTATTCTAAACACCTGCATATCTTCTTAGCATTCCCTAATACTTATTTTGCACGCCTAGTGCCAAAAGGTAAAATGAATAATATGGATGAAGTGACGATAGAGGTAAAAAGTATGTTAGGTATAGCCGATGCTGGAGCGACTGAGCCCCCTGCAGAGATTGGCCGTTTTGGCGCAAAAGATGCAAACGATTTAAACTGGACAGACCTGATGGGAGCCTACGCTTGTACCGAATGTGGAAGATGCACAGAACAGTGCCCTGCCAGCATTACAGGCAAGAAATTATCACCACGTAAAATCATGATGGATACGCGTGACAGAATTGAGGAAATAGGCTTAAACATTCAGGCTGGGAAGCCTGCTGAAGACGGTAAGTCATTGTTAGGAGACTATGTTACTACAGAAGAAATAAACGCCTGTACCTCTTGTAATGCTTGCGTAGAGGCCTGCCCTATTAACATCAACCCATTAGACATTATCTTACAAATGAGAAGGTATGCCGCCATGGAAGAGTCTAGCTCTCCGCAAAGCTGGAATAGCATGTTCCAAAATGTGGAGACAAACTTTGCTCCATGGAAATTCCCTCCTACAGACCGCTTCAACTGGGCAGATAAATTAAATAAATAAAGTAGAATAGATATAAATCAGCAATTATGACCGATAAAATATATAAAGTACCCACCATGCAAGAAATGAGTGCCAAAGGCGAAGCGCCAGAGGTCTTATTTTGGGTAGGTTGTGCAGGATCATTCGATGATAGGTACAAAGCGGTAACCATCGCTTTCACAAAAATCTTAAATGAGGTGGGTACCAACTTTGCTGTCTTAGGTCCTGAGGAGAGCTGTACTGGAGATCCCGCCAGAAGAGCAGGTAATGAATTCCTTTTTCAAATGCAGGCTATGAGCAACATACAGGTATTGGATGGCTACAACATAAAAAAGATAGTAACAGCCTGCCCACACTGCTTTAACACCATTAAAAATGAATACCCCGAGCTTGGTGGTAACTATGATGTGGTACACCACTCTACTTTCTTACAAGAATTAATTAACGATGGTAAGGTAAAGCTAAAAGACGGTGGCGAGTTTAAGGGGAAGAAAATTACCTTCCACGACTCATGTTACCTTGGTAGAGCCAATGGTGTATATGAAGCGCCTCGAGATGTGATTAAGGCCTTAGACGCTGACCTTGTAGAGATGAAGCGTTGCAAGACCAAAGGACTGTGCTGTGGTGCTGGTGGCGCGCAAATGTTTAAAGATGCAGAAAAGGGTGACAAAGAAATTAATATTGAGCGTACAGAAGAAGCTTTAGATACTGGAGCTGAGATCATTGCTGCTGGCTGCCCTTTCTGCATGACCATGATGAGCGATGGTGTAAAGAATAAGGAAAGAGAGCATAATGTAAAGGTATATGACCTAGCAGAACTTATTGCAAAAAATCAAGGCTTATAATAGCCTTGATTTTTTGCAATATCTATAAATTTTAATTTACGAAAATTAACTTCAACAAGGAAACTAGGAGCATTA
>JBKEFO010000004.1:0-30667 GCA_046709585.1 Marivirga sp. | reverse complement strand
CATCATTGTTTTCCACGTCCTTATGAAACCATTCTCCTTGAGGTAAGCTTATTAATGGGATTTCATTTAGTTCTGACAATTCAATTAAATCATTGATAGGTTCATACCAGCTGTGTAATGCTAAGTCAAAAGTTCCCCAATGGATTGGGAAGAACTTTGTCGCACGCATTTGCTGGAAAGCATTTATAGCTTCTTCCGGGTCCATATGGATATCGTGCCAGGCTGGATTATAGGCACCAATAGGCATAAAAGCCATGTCAAATGGCCCAAGTTTTTCATCTATTTCCGCAAAGCCGTCAAAAATTCCAGTATCTCCACCAAAATAAACATGCTCATCTCCCCATTTGACTACCCAACTGGCCCAAAAAGTGTTGTTTGGGCTAAATAGTCTACCGCTAAAATGTCGTGCTGGGGTAGCTGTAATAGTGATATCGAAATCCTGGTCTTTCTGATCCCACCAACTACATTCTCTGATCTTTTCTTCGGGTACTCCCCAATGCACTAAACTAGATTTGACACCTAAGGGCACATAAAAAAACTTGGTTTTATCTATGAGCTTAAGTATGGTTGGGTAATCTAAATGGTCATAGTGATCATGAGAGAAAATTACTGCCTCTAATTCTGGTAGTTCTTCTGTCGATATGGGTGATTTACTATATCTTTTGGGGCCAAAGAATGAAAAGGGCGAGGCTCTTTCACCCAGCATAGGATCTAAGAGAATATATTTACCTTCTTTTTGCATTAATATTGCTGCATGACCTAGCCAATTATAATAAACAGTTCCAGCAGTATCTTGCTTTAATTGCAGCTGATTGGTTTCTGTAAAAAGATAGTCTGGGGTAGGAACACTCTCTTCCTCTCTATTAAGATAGCTCATCAGTATGCTTGGCATCTGAGTCAAATCAGCACTCCTCGTGGGTACTATATTGTGAAATTGACCGTCCTTATAATATGGTGAACCCTCCATTAAGGTTGTTTCAGGAGCTCTTCCTATTGATGGCTGAAAATATTTAACCATATAATATCCTAGGACGGAAATAACTACAATAAAAAGAAGTCCTTTAAAAATATATTTCAATACAAGCATAAAATGTATAGTGCGTTAAAAATTGAATTGTTAAGACTTAGAAAAAAACCTACGCTACTGCTTATTAAGCTTTGCCTCCAGTTCGTTAATTCTTTTCTCAGCCGTTTTTAAGTCAGTGATGTCTTTAGAAACGGTTGATACACCTATAACTTCTCCGGCTGTATTCTTAATTGGCTCGCATCTTGTCTCTATGACTAAGTTTCCACTTGACAGTTCGCGTATTTCCTCTAGTCTTACATTTTCACCGGCTAAAGCTTGATCATACCTAGCCTTCCATTTTACAACTTGGTCTTCAGCTAGCACGGTAAGAATATTAACACCAGGGCTTAAGTCGATTTTAGACTCTTCAAAGCGTTTTTTCAAAACTGTATTGACCACTAAAATCTCATAATTGGTATTGATAGCAAAAAATGTATCGTTTGTATTATTTATTAAAGCGTCCATTACGTAACCTCTTCGTTTGAGGTCTTGAGCAACTTTTTCTTTTTCTTCTTCTATTGTTTTTTCATTGGTATTATCACGAGAAAATATAGAGGCACCAGTGATATTTCCATTATGGTCACTGATTGGATTGATATCATAATGTCTGTAAGCGTTTTCTCCTTTTACAGAGCTTTTGATTGTAAATGATAGTCTTTCTCCACTAAAAGCACTGTCATAATAGCCCTTCCACTCTTCTCTGACATCACCTAGCATGTCTAATGCATTGCTACCTTCTTTCATGACCTCATATTGCGTGCCTTTATATCTGTCCTTTATGACTTGGTTCATCACCAAAATGGCGTATTCTTTATCTATTAATATGATGGAGTCGGTAGTATTATTAATTAAGGCATTTAAAGTGGACTCCTTTGACTCCATTTCTTGTTGAGCACGGCCCATTTCCTCCTGAGTAGCCTCCATTTCTTCCATATTTTGACGCATCTCTTCTTCCTGAGAACGCATTTGTTCCGTCATCGATTGCGATTCCTCTAATAGCTTTTTAGTTCTTTCATTGGTTTGTGTATTCGCAATAGTAGAAGCTATATTCTCTCCAAGTTTCTCGACAAAATCGATCTTATAAGAAGCAATTTCATTTATGGAAGCAATTTCTACTACGCCTTTAATTTCCCCATTTATTTTTAACGGCACGATTAAAATGCTCCTTGGTAGCGTCTCACCTAATCCTGACCTAATTTCCACATAATTTTCGGGAACATCAGTCAAGTAAATTTTGTCTCCTTCTTGAACTACTTGCCCCACGAGCCCTTCACCAATACGCATTTCTTTCTTAACCCTTTTTCTTCTTTCGTAGGCATAGGCAGCTTCCATAACTATTTTAATATCGTCTTTTTCAGCATGCTCCTCTTTTGAGATAATAAATAGCGCACCTTGGTTGGCACCTATATATTTCACCAAGTTGGAGACAATCATGAATGATAAATCTTGAATGTTATCATTATTGCTCCGAAGGATATCTGCGAATTTGGCTAAACCCTCTGTTGCCCAATTTCTTTCTTTGTCAACTTTGGCTGTATGAGACATTTGCTCACGCATCTGTAATAGAGAAGTAGCAAGGGCATTTTCATTTTTTTCTAAGCCCTTATATTTAGCATCTAACTTTCCTTCGCCGATTTGTTTCGTGAAATCGGTAGCGTATTTTAAAATATCAGCTAATGAATTCGTGTTTTTAGCTATATATCCTACTTCATTTCTAGCGTCGTATTCTATTTTGTCCGTTAAATTACCCATTGCAAGCTCTCTTGATGCTAAGGATACTTTATAAAGCGGTCCTAAAATAAGATATCGCATAATCAGTATGATCATAACGACAAGAAATACGACATACACCATTAAAAAAATGGTCGCTAGTAATTCCTCGGATTGTTCCGCATCACCCATGCTTTTTACGACCTTATTATTGGCTTCTGCATTTTTTATAAAAACTGTATATAAAACGCTGATGTTCTTTTGTTCAATGCCATTAAAAGATTTCTCTTGTAGATCAAAAAGAGCAGATTTATAGGTGTCCCAGCTATTTCTGAGCGTCTTTAATGAACTTATGAATGCTTTGTTTTGTGGTTTAGGTATGGTGACTAGTTCTTCACCATAACTCATTTCACCACCCTTTTCAAAACTAAAAATGATGCGTTCTATTTTTTTAATCTGTTGATTAAAATTTAACTGGTTATTTGCTAAGATCTCAGGTGATAGGGGTATGGCTATTAGATTAAGGCTACCTAATTGCTCATTTCTTAATAGCGTCACTTTGGTATAACCAACTTGTGTTAATACATAAAGCGTAGCTATTGCAAGAATAATAGTACCAATTCCAACAGCAGAAGCTAGATTCCTGATCTTCCAATCAATTATTTTTCTGTTAAATAATCCCATAGTAAAAATTTCAAATAGTAGCGGTCAATCAATTTACCTCTTGAATGGTAAAATCGACTGCTTGATTTAATGAATTAAATCTGATATAAAATGCTTTAAAGTACTTTCCCGTGTAATTAGCACAATTGCGGCCAGGTTGCAGATGGTAAATAAAGAACTTTTGACTTCTTTCGTAAAGCTCATGTTGGTCTGCTTTTCCGAGTATTTCAATTACCTGATTTTGCCCTAGTCCTTTAAGTTTATCTTGCTGTACCAGAATGGTGTCAATGAGCGCTAGGCGATTGTTTTCACAACCATCTAAGTCAAGTACCCACGCTTCTCGATCAAAGCCGTTTAACTCGGGTAATTTATCGCAAGAAAGTAGTAGTATGCTTGTAAATAATAATAGAAAGGATTGTTTCATACAGTTGCAGTCTTTGATTTAACTTTAATGCTTGAATTATTTTGGTTTTTCACTTTAAGATAAAGCAAGAAGATGATCGAAAATAGGCCATATCCAAGAGCTACATATAGCATAGCTGCAGAAAGTATAGCACCCATACTTAACCACAGCGCTAAGGGTACCAATGCTAACCTTAACATTTCTAAATTGATCGCATAGGGCTTGTCTTCTAGCAGAACCCCGCATGTGGTTACTGAAAAAATTACTAAGGTGACGGCAGTTATTTTTTGCAGTAGATCTAAATTTTCTGCACTGAACAGGAACAAGGCTGTTGATGCCAGTATGATACTGTATTGAACAAGGGTATATAAGGATAAAGCACCACTCGTTTTTTTATCGTATTTACTATCTTTTTCTGGATTAACCTTCGGTATGGGGAGCGCTCCACCCATTTCTTCCGGCAACCAACCAGGTTTATTAAATATATAATTAAATTTATTTTTTATGCCCGTCATCTGCCTTAAACCACTGGCCATTTCTATATAATGTTGTAGGTTTACCCATATTGGATTCCAACTAGCTGTTTGTTTTGTAATACCATAGGTAGGCTTTTCTTCTTCTTTTTGAAAAGTGCCAAACATTTTATCCCAAACAATAAACACACCAGCATGATTTTTGTCAATGTATTTTGGATTTCTACCATGATGAACGCGATGGTGTGATGGCGTATTGAATACCCACTCTATAGGGCCTAATTTCCCAATTGTTTCAGTATGAATCCAAAACTGATAAACCGTTACAAGACCAGACAATAAAACGAAGCTAAGCGTATCAAACCCTAACATTGCAATAGGAAGATAAAAAATAAAGGTCCATATCACTTGAAACGATCCTTGTCGTAAAGCAACGGAGAAATTATAGTCTTCACTTTGATGGTGTACCACATGACCTCCCCAGAATAAATTAACCTCATGACTTTTTCTATGAGCCCAGTAGTAAAAGAAGTCTACCAGAACAAAAAGCAAGATTAGGCTATACCAAGTTGGCGCAATTTCAAAGAAAGAAAAATTTTCGTACACATATTGATAGGCCGCAACGCTCAATATTTTAAAGAAAATGCCACTTACTTGCTGCGTAATACCACAACTAATATTGGTGATAGCATCATTAAGTCTATATATGCGGTATTTTTTAAAAGCTTGAATGAGAAGTTCAATACCAATTAAAGCAAAGTATATTGGTATCGATAATATGATAGGATTAAGATCCATAAATGTTCTGTTTTGCTACAAAGATAAAAAGACAGCATATGTTTAATACGAAAGATACAATTAAGATTAAATACTTCCTCAAAAATTAAGAAATTAGTAACATATGGCATTATTTTGCAGTTGACAGTTGGCAGTACACAAAGTCCTGTTATTGCTCATACATTAAATCATACAACCTCTGATGAAAAGACTTTCCAAAGCATTTCTAATATTTAGTAGTGTAGTATACACTGCCTTCCTTTTCTATGTCTATGCGTATTTTGCTGATCAATCGACCATATATTTAAATTTGTTTGATGAAACTATTTCATTCTCTAACAATACATTGTTCTATACCGGTTTAATAATCCCACTAATAATGGTATTAATCGTTGTTTGGTTGTCCAACCTAGTTAAGGTTCAACCAATCGGAGGAAGGTATTATTTGAAAAATGAAATTACAAAAATTAGACTTAGCAGTTGGTCATTGAGTATAGGGGGTGTTTTTAATTTATTTTCTAGTGCCATCTTAAGTGTTATATTATTTACAAATAACGAAGAGGGAATCACTCAAAATGGTTTCTTACCCTTTGTAGTGATAGGTGTTATTTTGATAATTGTTTGGGTGATTTTTTTACCTTTTATTTTATTGAAAAATAAATAATATTTTTGAAGACTAAAAGAAGTAGTGCTGGCACACCATTTTCTGTCGGCGTAATTAGCTCATTATCAATTGTATTATAATCATAGGTTCAACGGATGCTTCATTTAATCATAGCGTGCCTTTTAAAATAACAGTAGGCACGGTTGGAATATGCGAGTAATTTTTAGCTTTTATATTTGAAAAAGCTTTGTAATTTTAAAATTGGACAGAGTTTGAAGCATAATAGAGAAAGCGCAATGGCAGAAGCAATTTATACCGAAGACAGTATTAAATCCCTCGATTGGAGAGAGCACATTCGCCTTAGACCGGGAATGTACATTGGTAAATTAGGTGACGGCTCTTCCCCTGATGATGGTATTTATGTGTTAGTCAAAGAAGTGGTAGATAATTCCATTGATGAACATATGATGGGTTATGGAAAAACTATCGAAATCAAAATCACTGATCATAGAGTAGAGGTAAGGGATTACGGTAGAGGTATTCCGCTGGGAAAAGTGGTTGATTGTGTTTCAAAGATCAACACTGGCGGTAAGTATGATTCTACGGCCTTCCAAAAATCAGTAGGTTTGAATGGAGTAGGTACAAAGGCGGTCAACGCTTTATCGAGCTATTTTAAGGTGCAGGCCTACCGCGAAGGACAGACTAAAGTAGCGGAATTTTCAAGAGGAATTGTTTCTCATGATGCAGAGATCACCACCGCTAGTGGTAGAAATGGCACATTGATGGTTTTTGAGCCTGACGATACGGTTTTCAAAAACTATCATTTTATTCCTGGTTTTTTAGAAGAACAAATGTGGAACTATGCATTCCTAAATGCTGGATTGACCATTAATTTCAACGGAGAAAAGTTTCATTCTGCCAATGGGCTGTTTGACCTCTTAGACAGGAAAACAGATCCTGAAAATAATAGATACCCCATCATCCATCTAAAGGGAGAAGACATTGAATTAGCGATGACTCATGGTAACCAATACGGAGAGGAGTATTATTCCTTCGTTAATGGCCAGTATACAACCCAAGGAGGAACTCATTTAATAGCGTATAAGGAATCGATAGTAAAAACAATACGAGATTTTTATGGGAAAAATTACGACCCATCGGATATTAGGCAGAGTATATCTACAGCGATTGCAGTAAGAGTGCAAGAACCCGTTTTTGAGTCTCAAACCAAGACAAAACTTGGCTCTCAAAACGTTTCTCATGATGGCCCCACCATGCGGACTTTCATTAATGATTTTGTGAAAAAAGCGCTTGATGACTTCCTTCACAGAAATCCATCGACCGCAGAAGCCTTACAGAAGCGTATAATGCAGTCTGAGAGGGAGCGTAAAGATATGGCTGGCATAAAGAAATTAGCCAATGAACGGGCTAAGAAGGCTAACCTACACAATAAGAAATTACGTGATTGTCGTGTACATTATGACACCAACCATGATAATAGAGACAATACGATGATCTTTATTACCGAAGGTGACTCAGCATCAGGCTCCATCACTAAATCTAGAGACGTACAAACACAAGCAGTTTTTAGTTTGAGAGGCAAGCCACTGAACTGCTTTAGTAAAACTAAAAAGTTGGTGTACGAGAATGAAGAGTTTAATCTGCTACAACATGCATTAAATATAGAAGAGGGGTTAGAAGGGCTTAGGTTCAGGAAAGTGATCATTGCAACAGACGCGGATGTTGATGGTATGCACATTCGACTATTATTAATGACTTTTTTCTTGCAATTTTTCCCTGATTTGGTACGAGAGGGCCACCTGTATATTCTGGATACGCCACTTTTTAGGGTACGAAACAAGAAAGAGACGATTTATTGTTATACTGACGAGGAGCGCAGAAATGCGATTGCTAAGCTGGGAAGTAAACCCGAAATAACACGATTTAAGGGGTTAGGGGAGATCTCACCAGAAGAATTTGGTGGTTTTATTGGCAGCGAAATAAAACTGGACCCAATCATCTTAAATAATCAGACAAAAATAAAAGACCTATTAACCTTTTATATGGGGACAAATACCATGGAGCGTCAGCAATTTATTATAGATAAGTTAAGGGTAGAGAAAGATCTAGCGGAAGAAATAGCAGCTGAATAGGCTCATAGATAATTAAAATGCGGTAAAATCAAGCGTACGATTTAGCAGAATGGAAGAAAACGAAGAAAACAAAGATTTAGATAATAACGCAGGAAAAAACGAAGACAAGCTCAGTAACCCTATTGCCGTTTCAGGCATGTACGAAAACTGGTTTTTGGACTATGCCTCTTATGTAATATTAGAGCGTGCTGTGCCTGCTAATGAAGATGGTTTAAAGCCTGTGCAGAGAAGAATCATGCATGCCATGAAAGAGATGGACGATGGCAGGTTTAACAAAGTAGCCAATATTATTGGGCAGACGATGCAATATCATCCGCACGGTGATGCCTCAATTGGGGACGCTATAGTAAATCTAGGACAGAAAGATATATTAATAGAAACGCAAGGTAACTGGGGTGACATAAGAACTGGTGACCGCTCAGCGGCCCCTCGTTATATAGAAGCGAGGCTTTCCAAATTTGCATTAGATGTTGTATTTAATCCGCAGACTACTGACTGGCAATTATCATACGACGGTAGAAAAAGGGAGCCGGTTACTTTACCAGTCAAATTTCCGTTGGTACTTGCTCAAGGTGTGGAAGGTATTGCTGTCGGTTTATCGACGAAGATATTACCACACAACTTTTGTGAATTAATACAAGCAAGTATTGATTTATTAAACAGCAAAAAAGTGAGCCTATACCCTGATTTTCCAACGGCAGGGATGGCAGATTTTTCTGAATATAATCAAGGTTTAAGAGGTGGTAAGGTTAGGGTGAGAGCGCGTATCGAAGAAGGCGAAAAACGTACGCTTTTAATTAAAGACATACCCTTTGGTACCACCACCACTGGTTTGATAGAGTCTATTATTAAAGCCAATGATAAAGGGAAAATTAAGGTTAAGAAAGTTGTCGATAATACAGCAAAGGATGTAGAGATTGAGGTTCAACTCGCTTCTGGTCAATCGCCAGATATAACTATTGATGCGTTATATGCCTTCACGGATTGTGAAGTATCTATATCACCAAATGCTTGTGTGATTATAGCTGATAAGCCTATTTTCTTAACTGTTATAGATATTCTTAATAAGAATACTGAAGATACAGTAAATCTATTAACCCAGGAGTTAGAAATTAGAAGAAGTGAATTAATGGAGAAAATTCTCTTTTCTTCTCTAGAAAAAATCTTTATTGAAAATAGAATCTACCGAGATATTGAAGAGGCGGAAACGTGGGAAGATGTCTTGGCAAGAATTGATCTGGGCTTAGAGCCATTTAAACCACAATTTTATCGCGAAATCACATATGATGATATTATTAGGCTTACTGAGATAAAAATCAAGCGTATCTCCAAGTTTGATAGCTTCAAGGCCGATGAGGCAATGAGGAAAATGGAAGAGGAGTTAGCGGAAGTAGCACATCACTTGCTTAACATTACTGCATACGCCATTGCTTATTTTAAAAGGTTACTTGATAAATATGGTAAGGGTCGCGAGCGTAAGACTGAGATCAAAAATTTTGATACCATAGCTGCTGCTGCTGTAGCCGCTAATAACCAAAAGCTTTATATTAATAGGGCAGAAGGGTTTATAGGCTATGGTATGAAAAAAGATGAGTTTATCACTGACTGTTCTGATATTGATGATATCATTGCATTCCGTCGAGACGGTAAATACAAGGTAGTTCGGATAGATGAAAAAGTCTTTGTAGGTAAAGACATTATCCATGTTGCAGTCTTTAATAAAAGCGATGAACGATTAGTATATAATGCTGCATATTTAGAAGCAAAAACTGGTCGGACGATGGTGAAAAGATTCCAAGTTTTATCTGTGACTCGTGATAGAGATTATGATGTCACCAAGAGTGAAAAAGGATCGAAAATTACCTACCTAGCGTCAAGGGCAAATGGTGAGGCCGAGGTCATAAATGTTAAGCTTTCTAATTCAAGTAGAGCGAGGGTAAAAGTATTTGACTTTGATTTTGCTGAATTAGAAATTAAAGGCCGAGGTGCTGGAGGCAATATTTTAACCAAATACCCTGTTAAGAAGGTTGAATTTAAGCTACTAGGGGAAAGTAGTTTTGGAGGCTTAAAGATTTGGTTTGATAGGGCGATTGGAAGATTAAATACAGATGAGAGAGGGGATTTAATAGGCTCTTTTCATGGCGATGACAATATACTCGTCATTAGTAAAGATGGTTCATATGAGCTCACGAGCTATGAGCTAACCAACCATTATGATGCTGAAAAAATAGCCTTAATAGAAAAATTTGCTCCGGAAAAAATAGTGTCTTCTGTTTACTATGACGGCAATGCAAAAACATATTATGTCAAACGTTTCCAAATAGAAACTAGGACGCTTAATAAACCATTTTTGTTTATAAGCGAGCATAAGAACTCTGCGTTAACATTGGTGACCACTGAGAAAGATCCTCAGGTAGAGATCGACTATCGAAAGGCAAAAGGAAGAGAAAAGGAAACGTCCATATACGATTTTGATATGCTTATTGATGTGAAAGGATGGAAAGCCATTGGGAATAAACTTTCTCAATATGATGTAATGAAGGTTAAATTAGCGGCTTCCAAGATCAAAGAAGAAGAAAAGAATTTTTCGGCGGGAGAATCTGTTGATTTGACTTTACCTGATAAGGATGAAGACCAAATAACGCTCTTTTAATGAATGAAATGAATGCTCCGATGCGGGCCTATCTCACAGAGAAGTTTAGTTCTTTTTTGTCTGATGAACGTAAAGCCTCTATTGAGCATGTTTTAAGCCGGCGTACCAAGCATATTAGGGTGGCGGTTGAAAACCTGATAGATCCACATAATGTAAACGCAATCTTCAGGAGTGGAGAATGCTTGGGGATTCAAGACTTTCATGTGATAGATAATGAACAAAGCTTTCATATCGGGAAAGGTGTAAGCAAGGGAGCAAGTAAATGGATCGATATCCACAGACATAATGAAAGTGAAGTAGACAACAGTTTAGAGGCAATTCAGCATTTTAAGCAGATTGGATATCAGCTTGTGGTTACTTCGCTAGAACCCCATGCTATGCCTTTGCATGCTATTGATATTTCTAGGCCTTTAGTTCTTGTATGTGGAAACGAAACAGGTGGTGTTAGTAAGCGCATGAGAGAACATGCTGACCAATTAGTATCTATTCCGATGTATGGCTTTACGGAAAGCTATAATGTGTCTGTAGCCGCGGCGATCATTTTATATCATATGATAGAGAGAATGCATAAAGAAGTTGAAAATTGGCAACTTAATGAACAGGAAAAAACTGACTACAAATTCCAATGGTATAAAAAATGTATGGCTAGGCCTGACTATTATCAGAACTATTACGTTGATGCGTACAAAGCGGACCAGAATGTATGATTAAATTCCTTATCAGATCAGTCGTATTGGTATTTATTTTAGCCTTATTATTTGCTATTTTTGCAAATGTACTTATCATATCAAAAACGCATGATAAAGTATACCATAGTATTCATGATGCACCTAATAAAGAGGTGGCGCTTGTACTAGGTACTAGTAAGAGAACTGTATCCGGAGAACCTAATTCTTTTTTTCAGCATAGAATGGAGGCTGCAGCTGCTTTATATAAGTATAAAAAAGTGGGCAAACTGCTTTTAAGTGGTGATAATAGAACGCGTTATTATAATGAGCCTGCTGATATGAAAAAGGCACTTATCGCCTTGGGAGTACCTGATTCTGTGATAATGATTGATTCAGCTGGATACAGAACGTATGAGAGCATCTCGAGGTGTGCAGACGTTTTTCAGCAGAAGGATATAATGATTATTACACAGGAGTTTCATGCTTATAGGGCACTATATATTAGCAGCTTCTTTAATCTAAATGCCATAGCCTTCTGTGCAGAAGAAGTGCCGATATATTCCTCTAGCAAGGTCAATATTAGGGAGTTCTTTGCTCGACCAAAAGCATTAATTGATGTTTATCTTCCTGGTTTTTAAATTTTAACCTAAATGCGCCTGAGACTTATTTTCTTACTTACACTTTTTATAGCCGATTTACCTTTGGTAATGGGTCAAACAGAGGTGTATGGATATGTACGAGATGCACAAACTAATGAAGTACTACCCTTTGTGAATATCTATTTTCAAGGTACACAAACAGGTAATACCACTGATATAAAGGGTTTCTTTGAAGTGAAAACTACAGTCGCTTCTGACACTTTAATTGCTTCTTATATAGGCTATAAGCCACAGAATATATCCATCACTGCAAATAAAGTGAATGAGGTTGATATTCTCTTATATATGGATATCATAGCACTTAATGAAGTGATAGTACGGCCGGGAGAGAACCCTGCATTTAAGATCATGCGTAAAGTAGTTGCTAATAAAAAGCTTTATAATCCAGATATACTTGAGGCTACCCAGGTAGAAAGTTATACGAAGATCGAAGCCTACATTGATAAGATGAGCAGTAGCCTTGAGAACAGTAAGGTGATACAAAAAATTGTGGCTGCCGTGGATAGTATTAGCCCTATTCGAAATAAGAAAGGTCAAAAAATGATCCCTGTATTCTCTTCCGAAAGTATATCGAAAGTATACAAAAATTATAGTCCGAAATTAGTTAAAGAAGAAGTTATAAATAGTAATATCGAGGGTATACTTGTTGGAGAGAATTCTATAGCACAGCAATTTGTTGGTTCAGCATTTCAGGAATATAACTTTATGGATGACTGGATGGAGCTTTTTGGAAAGCAGTTTGTTTCTCCTTTGGCCAACGCATGGAAGCTTTATTACGAATATGAATTAATTGATTCCTTCTTGCTGGCTGGTAAAATGCACTATCAGCTGGAATTTGAGCCGAAAAACAAGCAAAACCTTGCCTTTGTTGGAAAGATGTTAATTGAAAAGGATACCTATGTTTTAAAGAACATTGATGCGAATATTACGGCAAACACTAACATCAACTACCTCTCGGGGCTGCAGGTAAACCAAGACCTCAAACTATACGGGGAGCCAGCAGTATTGTTACCTGAAAGGGTAGATGTAAAGCTGGATGTCGACCCTATATTAGGTGTTTATCCAGGTATGTACGCTCGCTTTAAGCTATCCTACAAGAATTACCTGCTAAATCAACCAATGGCGAGCTCATTTTTTGATGTGCCCGTGAAGGTGCTCCCTAAGCCGAAAAACCCTGACTTCTGGGTGGAAAATAGGCATATTCCGATTAATGAAAGTAATATTCAAGTAAACCAAATGATTCAAGATATAAGAGGCATCAGGGTGGTAAAGACCTATGAAAGTCTACTTGAGTTTGCGCTAACGGGATATTTTGAATGGGGGAAATTGGACCTAGGGCCCTATCCGTATATTTACACTTACAATGATGTAGAGGGGAGTAGAATACAACTCGGTGGGCGAACGAATGAGCAATTAAGTAATAAATGGGAGTTGGATGGTTTTGTGGCGTATGGTGAGAGAGATGCCGAATGGAAGTACAACGCAAACTTAACCCACATACTAAGCAGAGGCCCTTGGAGAACAGTAAGTTTCTCTCATGCTTATGACCTATACCAACTAGGGTTGAAAGATGTATCACCAGACGACAACCCTTTTTTTTATGCATCATCTCGAATTGGCACGCTAATCAAGCCTTATTATAGCACAACCAATACCCTGAAATTCAGTAATGACTTTTCCTACGGTTTGAATGCTACTTTTGCAGCTCAGACGCAGCGTTTTGACCCATTATTTAATTTCAGTTTAAACCCTACAGATAGCAATGCCTTCGATAGTTTTCAAACCAGCGATCTTTCTATTGCTATTAGGTTTGCAAAAGGAGAACGCTACCTTATTGATGGTAACCATAAATTAATTGTTGGTCGTAATCCATGGCCTACCTTAACACTAAAGTATACCGCAGGTATTGAAGGTTTGCTGGGCGGTGATTTCAATTACCATCAACTTGATTTTAAATTATCGCATTATATACCATACGATGGAATAGGTTTAGGTAAATTAAATTTGGAAGCAGGGAAAATGTTTTCTACTGTACCTTATCCGCTTTTAAAAGTGCATACTGGTAACCAAGGTTTATTCTTTTCAGATATTGCCTTCAACCTTATGAATTATTACGAATTTATGAGCGATTCCTATGTGAGTTTAAAGTACACGCACTATTTTGAAGGTATTATTTTAAATAATGTACCCTTGTTAAAGAAATTAAAGTGGCGATTAGTTGGTGTAGCAAATGTGATCTATGGCGAGATGTCATCAGCAAATCAGACACTAGCAGCATCAGAATATAATACAGAAGAAGGCTTCTACACTTTAAAGGGTAAGCCTTATGCAGAGGTAGGGTATGGAATAGAAAATATATTCAAAGTAGTAAGAGTTGATTTCTACCATCGTTTAACCTACTTAGATAACCCAAATATTAATAAGTTTGGTGTTAGAGTTAACTTTCAGCTGATTCTTTAATTAGTCTTCTAATTCCAGCGCTTCTAGGATATCTGCTAATTCATCAAAGTCTTTATAACCAGGTCGTATTTCTTCACCACCCTTTAAGGCTACTCCTTTAACATCAGAGCTGTCTAAAAGTACATCTAATGTGTTTACATTTACATTAAAGCCCATGATAATGGGATAACTTTGTGCAAGTTCCATTACTTCATTTACAATATGGGCCTTATAATGTATGCCTTGGTCTGACTCAAAAAGGAAGTATTGGACTTTATCTTTAATTTCGTGCATTAGAGAAGATACCTCTTCAGATTTATCGACTTGATCGATATTGATTTTAAAAAGAATATTCACCTCTGCACCGCTAAATGCTTCCACTTGGGAAGGGTCACTTACTTGGATGGTAGATAATTCGTAGGTTTTAATAGCTTCAGCTATTTGTTCCCTTGAATTTTCCGCCATGAATTCCCCTACAAACTCCACACCAGATAGCCAACCGGTAAGCTCAACAAAATTCTGATAATTGGTATAGGAGCCGCTAGTAGGGTTTAGATCAAATCCCATTAAATCTACAGCCATACCTGCACAGTAGCGTGCATCGCTGAGGTTATTAATTGCTGATATTTTTACTAAGGTTTTAAGTGCCATTATTTATATTTTGGCGCAAAATAAGGTATTTATTAGCTCAAATTGAAGTAATAACTCGTTTAAAAACGTGAAACATAAAAAAGCCTCGTTGTCAACGAGGCCTTCCTAACAAATATGTATACGATAGTCAATTGCTTTTCAGTATCAAATCTATTCTTGCAGCGAGATCCTCCCAATGGTAGCTCGTTAGCTGCTCTTTATTACCGCTAGATTTGGCAAGATCTACTGAAAGCTGGTTTAACTCACCCCGCATTAAAGCCACAACATCAGACAGGACTACTTCATTCCTCTTTTCTTCCTTTAGGGCCAAGATGTAACCTCCTGCTTGCTCAATATAAGCCCTTTGAATATTTCTTCTGTAGGCATCTACATTTTTAGAGCTGTACAGTTCAGAGAACAGGCCTTTCCTTAGGTTGGTAAGCATCTCAGTAACTGCATAAGCGTCAGTCCGATATCTTTCTTGCATTTCAACCATTCGGATTAGTCTATCTTTGTCCATGAGCGCAGTTAAACTCCTCAACTGTATACTTTTTACTCTATCAATAGCACCATCTGATTCAATTTTATTCATTAATTGTTCATCTAGTAGCCAAATAGGTGTCGTGAAAGCCTCTTCTAATAAAAATTTCAAGGCATAGCGCTGCATGCCTTTTGGTACAGGAGTATAAATAGCACCAGCTTGATCTGCCGTTTTTCTTGTTTCATGTACGCCGCCAATATTAGTGATTACATGGCCAATATAGCCTCGCCACAAGTAGCCTAGCTCTTTGTATACCTCTGCTAACTCGTCATAGGTAGCACCATCGGCGCTTGTCCATGCCACTAAATTCGGAACAACTTTCTTTAAATTAGCCAGCCCATATTCACTAGCTTTTACTTGGTCTTTTCCTAGGCTTTCTCTTTGCGACTGTGGGTCTACACCGCCATAACCACTACCGAACTCATACCATGGGTTATCTGCCTTATCTAGAATCCATTTGTCTAGCGTTCCTTTCTCCTCATCGGAAGTTTGAGCGTCAGGCAAGTATCTATAACCCCAATTAATAGCGTAGAGATCATATGGCCCCATCATTCTGATGTATCGCACCCCTTTGTCTTCTGGTTGAGCGACATAATTCACACGGGCGTAATCCATAATCGAGGGTGTTAAGCCATATTGTTGTGTGAAACTGGCCGACCGCAATGAATCCGTTGGATAGGCTGAGCTGGCTTTCATATTATGAGGTAAGCCCAATGCGTGGCCCACTTCGTGCGCGATGACCATGCGCATCATTTCTCCAATTTCCTTTTCTGGCGTTTGAAGCGTTCTAGCATTTGGATTTTGCGCACCTGCTTCAATCATAAATCTATTCCTATAACTTCTTAGGTGGTTGTGGTACCAGATGATGTCACTTTCAATAATTTCACCTGTTCTTGGATCAACTACTGATGGCCCTATGGCATTCCTGGTGGTGCTGGCGACATAGCGCACAACAGAATACCTAACATCTTCGGGGCTGAAGTCCGGATCCTCTTCCTTGCTAGGAGGATCTTTTGCGATAATAGCATTTTTAAAACCGGCTCCTTCGAATGCTTTATTCCAATCTTCAATACCTTGCTTGAAATATGGTCTCCATTTTAATGGCGTGGCAGGATCTAAATAATAAACGATCGGCTTTACTGGTTCCACTAACTCACCTCTGTTGTAAGCTTCTATGTCTTTGGGTACTAGTCTCCATCTTTTGATAATTTCGTAGTCATCTGACTTTAGGGCTTCCGAGTTGTAATTGTACTTGTCAAGTGTAAACCAGCCGACTCTATAGTCCGCAATTCGAGACATCATTTGATTATCAGGTAATAAAACCATTGACTGATTTAATAGTAGAGAAATGGTGTTTGCCTGATCACGTTCAGGAGGGTTGCCTGCATCGTAAGTCATCACATGTCTAACTTCAATATTTTTTGGGTACGAATGTACAGACTCAATGAAAGAACGGCTTTTATCCAATCTTTTTACCTCATAACGCTTACGCAAATTCGAAGACATAGCATTGATCGCAGCAACTTCTTCTTCAAAGAGACTATTCACTTCAATTAGTAGTGAAGTAGAGTCTTTGTTGAAGCCTTCGATTTTAGCACTGAAAAGAATTGGGAAAAAATTGTTTGCCTCTACTGATTTATAAATCGGAGATGCTTCCTCGCTTTCATTTTGAAAGCTTATAACCTTTATATCAATTGTATTATTCCTTCTTTCCCATCTAATGACTTGCTCATTTAATTTTGTGCCCGCATTGATGTAACCTCCCCCAAAATTATCTGGTAACTTAGCAATTCTACTAACAAGCAGCATATCTTTGCTAAGTAAGGAGAAAGGGATTTCAAAGTATACTTTTGTGCCATTTTGGTGTGTAATAAATAGACCAGCGTCAGATACGGTGGATTTATTTACTAACTCATCGTATGATTTGAACTCACTTTTTTTCTTTGATGGATTTTGAGTTGTTTTGGAAGTCTCTTTCTTTTTCCCAAATAATTGGGCGTTTCCTTGCTTAGGAAACACCAGACAGATAGAAAAAAGTAATGCTAAAATAAATTGTTTCATAAAGTAGTCTTGTTTTTTACTAAATTAATGAACCATAATGGAATAACAGTTTGAAAATGACGGAGTTTTAATATTATTATATGAGTGGTCAAATATTTTTAATGTAATGGGATTTTTGAAAAAATTAAAGGTATTCAATTTTAGTTCTTGGTCTACTTTAAACAGATCTACGGTTCAAAAATCAGATATTTTTCTTTCACAGTTCGCAATATTAGCAACGGTTGGAGCAGGTATTTCATCTGTTCATGACGCTTTTTTTGAGTCGTTGGAGACAGTGATCATTGACTTGATTATAGTAAGTATCTTTCTCCTAGTGTACATTATAAACGAAAGGGGACGACACTTGAGGGCGAAGGTGCTTTTTGTATTTTTAAGTCCTACTTCTATGTTCATTTACGCTTCACTTTTACCAAAAGAAAGTGGTGTCTATTTAATATTCTTTCCCATCATCATGATTATCTTTTTAGTATTTGACAAAAGAGATAAGCCCTACCAAATAATAGCACTCGTATACACAGTATTACTGCTATTTATTTTAGAGCTTACGGCCTACCAACCTTTCGGTATAAATCCAGTATTTGAGACCGTGTCGAGTGGCACTTCTTATATTATTAATTTATTTATTGCACTCTTCATAATCATATTTTCGCTATTTTCTATGGAGAATGTAAATAATGAAATAGAGAATAAAAGACAAGAAGCTTTGGTAAACCTCAATAAAAAAAACGAAGAATTAAAAGAAATTAATAATGAATTAGATCAATTTGTTTACAGTGCGTCACATGATTTAAAGGCACCATTGCTATCTGTTTTAGGCTTAATTAACATTGCTAAATATGATGTTAAAGAAGCAGTGGCGCTAGATTACTTTCAACAAATCGAAAAAAGAATCTTTCGGCTAAATGCATTCATTAAAGAAGTGCTTAGTATCTCAAAAAATGCTAGGACAGATATTTTAAGAGATCACCTAGATATTAAGGCGCTGATAAATGAAGTGATTGAGCAGAATAATTATATTGAAGGCGTTAATGAGGTAAAGATCAAGGTCGATATGAAGTTTACGCATAAAGTTTATATCGATAAGTACAGGCTAGAAATCATTCTTAATAATTTAATCTCAAATGCCTTAAAGTATCAGAAAAAAGGAAGTGCAAATCAGCAATTGGAGGTACGCGGTATGTTGAATAAAAAAGTGCTGTGCTTAAAAATAAAAGACAACGGAGTAGGTATTGCTGCTGAGGACAGAAAGAAAGTATTCGAAATGTTTTATCGTGCGAATGAAAAATCTGAAGGCTCAGGCTTAGGCCTTTACATTGTTCAGTCGGCACTGAAGAAATTATCCGGCACCATTGAGCTTAAATCAGAAGTAGGTCAAGGCACAGAGGTCACCTTATCAATTCCAACTATGTAAGTATAGGTTCTATCTATTAAGGTTACTAAACATTTTATATTGTAGGCGGTTAAATGTATATACACATAATCGAGTTACCTGCATGAATAAAACAAAGCGTACATTTTCGTTGATAGCAATTATAATAATGGTATCATTTCAAACAGTCTACGGCCAGAAAATTGAAATTACAGGCCAAATCCTCAATGATATCACCGGAGAAGCCATGTCTTTCACCAATGTCAGTTTATTTAATGACTCCAATGAGTTAATTACTGGGGCAGTAACTTCCGAAGATGGGCAATTCAAGCTTCAAGCTTCGGCAGGATCATATAATCTGAATATTCAATTTGTCTCTTTTAAAACTATTGTTTTGTCCATTGTGCTTGAAGGCGATCGAGTGGCATTGGGTAAGATTGGCATGAAAGAAGATATCGATCAAATGTCAGAAGTTGTCGTCGTGGCAAAAAAACCTCAAATGGAAATGAAGCTTGATAAAAGGGTTTTTAATGTAGGTCAAGATTTAAGCAATATCGGCGGCAACGCAGAAAGTATTTTAGATAATTTACCAAGTGTCACTGTAGATGTAGACGGAGGTGTCTCTCTTCGTGGAAGTGGAAATGTAAGAATTTTAATAAACGGTAGACCATCAGGTTTGGTGGGAATTGATGGCTCTTCAGCATTAAAGCAGATCCCTGCCGATTTGATAGAGAGTATTGAGGTGATTACTAATCCCTCAGCAAGATATGAAGCCGAAGGTAATGCTGGTATTATAAACATAATTTTAAAGAAGGATACTAAGGCAGGTATCAATGGAAGCTTTAGCGCAAATTTGGGCTATCCTACAATTTTAGGTGGAAGTGCCAATTTGAATTATCGAAAAAATGCTTTCAATTTCTTCGGCAGTTACGGTTTTAGGTATGATGAAAACTTCGGCGGGGGATACAGAGATCAAAGGTTTTTAGATGATAATGGTAAAACCTCATCGTATTTGTACAACAGTATAGATAGAAGTAGGTCTGATATCTCTAATAACTTCAGGTTTGGAATGGACTATAATATTACGGACAAAACAGTGATTACAGGCTCTTTTTTATACAGAATATCAGACCAAGATAATATTACAGAAAATGCAATTGATAGATTCAATTTAAACAGAGAGTTAACAGCATCTGAGCAAAGAACTCAAAATGAATTGGAGGCAGAATCTGTAGTAGAATATAGTGTTAATTTAGCGAAAACCTTCGGAGAAAATAAAGACCACAAATTGACCGCGGATATTCAGTACAGGAATAATAATGAAAAGGAGGATTCTGAGATCACAACAGACTTTTTAAATGCAGATTTGGGATCCTATGAAAAGGGGCTCTTTCAGACTTCCTTAGTAGATGAATTTTCTGAAAATCTGTTATTACAAGCCAACTATGTTAAACCCGTAGGTGAGACTAGTTCCTTTGAAGCTGGTTGGAGAACTACAATGAGAACTATCACTAATAACTATATTGTTCAAGAAGAACAGGAAGATGGTTCATTTAGTAGCCTTGAAGCATTTACCAATGATTTTCAATACGAGGAGAACATCCATGCGTTCTATGCCATTTATAATAATCAGTGGGATAAGGTGAGTGTACAACTAGGTTTAAGGTCAGAATACACTGACATCAGGACCAAGTTCGGAGAAAGAGATACATTGGAAGCGCGTGAACCCTATATGAATTTGTTTCCCAGTGCTTTCCTAACGTATAAATTAAATAATGTCACAGATGTGCAAGCTAGCTATAGTCGTCGGTTTGATAGACCTAGTTTTAGAAGTTTAAATCCATTTTCTAACTTCGGTGATAATACAAACATACGCATAGGAAACCCTAACTTGATCCCAGAATTTACTGACTCTTATGAAGTAGGAATCATGAATAATTTTAAGTCTGCAAGTTTGTACTCTGGAATTTATTATAGGCATACAGAAGGCCTTATTGAAAGGGTCAACACAATTATTGATAGTGTTATCTATAGACAGCCACAAAACATAGGAGTCAGAAATTCTATAGGCTTAGAAAACACTTATTCACATGATCTAAATGATTGGTGGACATTAAATGCAAATATGAACATATTTTATTCTGTGACCGATGGAAAACTTATTGATGGAGAAGGGAAATTGATCGATTTGTATGCAGAAACCTTTACATTAAGTTCACGACTTACTTCTCAAATGACATTTTGGAAAGATTTAACTTTTCAGTTGAGTGGATTTTATCGCGCTCCTGAAAGAGAGCCACAAAGTTACAGAAAATCGTTTTATATGATTGATTTAGGGCTAAGTAAAGAAGTCTTAAACAAAAAAGGAACCATTTCACTGAGCGTTAGAGATTTGCTTAACTCACGAAAGTGGAGAACAAACACCGTCGGGGATGGCTTCGAATACGATTCAGAATTTCAATGGAGAACCCGAACCTTCAGACTTACGTTAGACTATAGAATTAACAATCAGAAAAAAAATACTGGAAGAGATAATAATAATGAAGGTGGTGGTGGTGGAGAAGATTATTGAAGAAATATAATTCGTTACCATGGTAAATCACATTATTAATATTACTTTTGCACCCAATTGGCAGCCGTAAGAATTTTATTGCAATTTACACTAGGTTTTTGGTTATAATCTTTAAAATGCTTCATTATTTGAGCGGCTGCTTTCTTAAAATTTCCTGACTGAAATAGCAACAAATTAATTTGAGGTACCATGTTGCACAATTTTGAAGTTCCACTAGAATGGAAGCGCTTGAGCGCTCTCCTAGAAGCCGCAGACGTCAGAAATGAAATCCAACAAATATCTTTCAATCCCAATAAGCTTGCCTTTGAGCCATATATTGCTGACGTTTTAAGTGATTTAGAAGCGAAAAATAAAGTACTTCCTTATAACATCACTTTTCAGCTTATTTATTTATATGAGGATAATAAATACCTTATTCTTGAGCCCTTCTATCATTTCAATAAATATAGATTAATATGTTTAAGGTCTGATTTTTACCAAGCGTACCCTGCAAATTTTGATCTGCTAAAGTTTAAAAATTATTGCAAAACTAGAAATGAGGAAGCGATAAAGTCAGGACTAAGGGCAAATATATGGCATAATGAAATTGGCGCAAATATATTTGGTGCTGCTGAGGATGCTGGGTATTTTGGTGGAAATGGGTCAAGTGGTTGGAAATACCTGGCATTGTGTAATTTTTTATTTGATCTCTATAGCCAATCAAAAAACATGAAACTTTACAGGATAGCACCATACGAAAACATTATGGTAGACGGAAAATTATTTACAATCAATAACTTATTTGGTCGCTCAGAGGAGCACTACAAAACTGCCCTGAAACAGTACTTCATTCGAAATATAAAACTAGTCGTTTCTTAAAGAAAATAGTTGATTACCAACTGAATTAGTAAACCCCAAGAGATTTTAGCAGTTAATAATTATAAAGAAAAGATATATGCAAGACATCAAAAATAAAGTATTTTTAATCACAGGAGGTTCGAAAGGAATCGGATTTGGTATAGCAGAGGCATTACTCGCCAAAGGCTGTAAAGTGGCAATTACAAGTAGGAGTCAAGAGTCTGCGGATAAGGCTGCCAATCAATTAGATTCGTCATCTGAAAATATCTTAGGGCTTAAGGCCGATGTGAGAAGTTATGAGGACCAAAAAGAGGGCGTGGATAAAATTTTAGAAAAATGGGGACAGCTTGATGGTGTTATAGCTAATGCAGGTTTAGGACATTTTGCTTCTATTGAAGACTTAACGATTGCGCAATGGAACGAAGTAATAGATACCAATCTCACAGGTCCATTTAACTCTATAAAAGCAAGCCTTAAAGCTTTAAAACAAACAAAGGGGTATTACATTACAATTTCAAGTTTAGCAGGAACCAATTTCTTTGCGAATGGCGCGGCCTACAATGCTAGTAAATTTGGTTTAACGGGTTTCACGCAGGCGGTTATGCTCGACTTAAGAAGTGCGGGTATTAAAGTTAGTACCATTATGCCAGGTTCAGTAGCAACGTATTTTAATGACCACCAACCTAATGAAGCAGACGCGTGGAAAATACAGAAAGAAGATTTAGGGAAATTAGTTGTGGATTTGTTAGAGATGAATCCGCGTACCTTGCCGAGCAAAATTGAAGTAAGACCAAGTCAACCACCAGTAAAATAAATATAATGAAAAAAATATTCCAATTACTTCTAATCACTTTATCATTGTCCATGGCTTTTTATGGCTGTCAAGAAGACGATGCTGAAGACCTTGCGCCTGATCCGAATGGTACCGATCCAATAGAGAATGTATATACTGTTGTTAATAATGCTGCAGCAAGTTATGTTTTTAATGGGGGAGGTCTCTCAGAAATAGAGAATCCTACTATCACTTTAAAAAGAGGGGAGACCTATACTTTTAGAGTTGATGTTGCCGGACATCCTTTTTTAATTAAAACGGAGGCAACTACTGGTAGCAGCAAGACTTTTGACCTTGGGGTTGATAATAATGGAGCAGAAAGTGGAGCTATAACATTTAAAGTGCCTACAACTGCACCTGATAAGTTATTCTATATTTGCCAGTTTCACGCCTCGATGACTGGTGAATTTATCATTACGGATTAAGACAAAAAAAAGGTCAGATGGAGGGCATCTGACCTTTTTATTAAACCCTAAATCTTAATAAAGATATTCTAAGGCTGTTACATCGAAGCTGCCAAATTCACCATCTTCGCCTGTTCCAAAACAAGCTAACATAATTGAATTTGGATCTATTCCAGTAGGAGTTCCTGGTATGTTGATAGCACCAACACCACCGTCACCTTCATTTCCACCTGAACCACAAGAATAAGACCTGTCGAAATAATCTGTATGTCTTAAACCTACAGAATGACCCATTTCATGAGTAATTACATGTTCTACAACATTCGTGTCGAAGCTGCTAGTACCAGAATTAATTATGATGAATTTGTTTGGAGCACCGCCACTTGGGAAACCAGCGCTACCACCACCACCAGAATTAGTAACTCTATAAACGACCATGTCATAAGAATTATAGTTGGTACCGAAAGTTAATGTAAAGTTTAGATTGATGTTCAAACGATTAAAGTTTGCAACGGACCATTGTAGTGCTGTTTGCATTTTAGCATCTAAACCATTAGCATTATTGCCAGTATAACCAATTACTCGAATAGTTCTTCCTTGGCTTACTAAATTGTTCGTTCTATACTGCTCACCATTAGGACCAACTTTCTCGATCTTACTAGCTAGCATTTCATTCATTTGTTTTACAGAAATAGCGATATCACCCTCCAATACATATCGTTTTTCCATTTTACCCGTTAGTGGGTTGTCAAAATCATCAACGTACATGTCACTTACATCGAAACCTAGTTCCGTGAATTGATCTTGTACCTCAGCTGTTATCACATTAAGGTCTACGTTAAGTTCTTCATCCGACTGACAAGAACTCATTACTACTGTGCTAAACACGATTGCCAGAACAATCATGAAGCGATTTTTAATTTTACACATATTACAGTAAGTTTTTGGTTAAGCTCGAATATTATATTTTATTTACAGAACCTAAAATAAACAACTACTTATTTTAGTTAAATATTAGTAAAATGCAATTAAACATAATTATAGTATTATAATATTCCATGGGAAACGTTAAAGTAACTAATGACAATAATCCTATTGTGAAGCGCATAAAAAGAACAAAAATGCTATTTATATTAGTTATATTATATTTATGTATTTTTAGAGTGAGCCCAATAGATGCTCAAGAGCTCTCTGACCAACTTAATTGGACACAATTTCTCCAGCTGCAGAAATCAACGAGGGAGGTCATTTATTCTTCTGATAACCCTTACTATGTCCTTGTAATACCGAATGTAAGTTCTGAGCTATATCTCAATGAAAAGTTGACTGTTCTAAGGCGTGTCGATCAGCATGGCCACATAGTACGCATAAGTAGCGCAGAAAAATACCAAGATATTACAGGGAGAGATTTTCAGTTATATCCTGCCAATAAGCTGTGGAAGTTAAATAATAAATTATTATCTGAAATAGGTGATTCAGTTTCTAAAGATTTATTACAACATGTATATGTGAAATTCCTTCATGAAGGAACTACTGGTACTGAATTAGCCGCAGATCATGAAATGACTGCTGTGGCACCCAATATTTACAGCGCATTTTTGTCGCGAGCCAGTATACTTAAACTCTTGGAATACCCAGAGGTGGTTTATGTTGGGGCGGAAAGTAATAAGCTAAAAAAGGAAGCCACTGTTCTTGATCTAAACCTTCATCCCAATAGGATCAATGCTTTACATCACTTTTACCCAAATATTAAAGGGCAAAATGAATTGGTAAGCATTCAAGAACCTCTGTACAATAAAGAGGATATTGATTTATTGGGTAGATATATATCATTAGGTATTGAAAGTAGTTTTAATGATAATCATGCTACAGAGATGGCTACTATTATTGGTGGTGCTGGAAACAGTTTTGTAACGGGTGCTGGCGTAGCACCCCATGTAAAGCACACCTCGGCAGATAATTTAGCAATTTTTCCTCAGGATAAAAATTACTATTTAGACAATAATATCTTGGTGCAGAATCATTCTTATGGTACGGAGGTGGAGAATTTTTATGGTGCCTTAGCCTATGGCTACGATATAAATAGCTACGAAAATCCAAATATTTTACACGTGCAGTCAGCTGGTAACGCAGGAGCAGAAACTACCGAAACGGGGGATTATGCTGAGCTTACAGGCTTTAGTAACCTTACAGGGAATTTTAAACAAGCTAAGAATGTATTAGCTGTTGGCTCCGTAGATACTACCGCTAGGCCTATCCCTTTTAGTAGTGCAGGTCCTACGTTTGACGGAAGGGTGAAACCTGAGATTGTTACTTATAGTGTTACCGGTACTTCAAATTCTGCTGCATTGGTAAGCGGCACCTTGGTCTTATTACAACAATATTACAAAGAAAAATTCAATGAACCCATGCCTTCAGCTTTGGCAAAAGCCATTCTTATCAACACTGCAGATGAAGCAGGCGCAAAGGGAATTGATTATAAAACAGGTTTTGGACAGTTAAATGCTTTAGGTGCCATAGAAGCCATACGCGAGGAACAATTTATGACTGCAACCCTTAAAAATGGAGAGACCTGGACTCATTCGCTTCAGATTCCAGAAAACGCAATTAATTTAAAAGTGACTATGGTATGGCTAGACCCACCGGCAAACATTAATGACCAGCTGGTTTTACAGAATGATTTAGACTTATCTATTAAAGACAATAATAACAAGCTGTATCTTCCTGAAGTATTAAGCAGTTATCCTCATTTAGACTCCTTGGCATTACCGGCCATAGCAAAGAGAGATCGCCTCAATAATATAGAGCAGATTCGAATTGATCAGCCACTTTCAGTTGAATTTACATTTGAAGTAAGACCTTATCGCCTAAACTCACAGGAGCAGGTCTTTTATTTGATATATCAATATGATATTGAGAACACCTTTAGATGGACAAGTCCTACTGGATCAGATAATATTCCATACAATGGAGAGACGACTAGTCATTTAAGATGGGAGTCTTCATTTAATGAATCAGTCATAGGAAAATTATTTTTTAAAAATATTGCACTAAATACTGATTGGCAGCTTCTTGATAATCAAATTGATTTATCTATTGAAAACTACAGATGGGAACAGCCTTCTATGGAAGGAAGGGCATTGTTAAAGATGGAAATTGAATCTCAACGATATCCCAGCGATACCTTTACGGTATCTACTCCTGTTAAGACATCAGTATTGTATAATTGTACAGATTCTCTTCTCCTTGCATGGACGAAAAAAAGCTATGCAAACCAATATCAGCTTAACCAGCTAATTGGTGGGGAGCTAGTGGCGCTTACAACGACTACAGATACAAGTATTGTATTGTACAAGGAGGCATTAACAAGTGACTATTTTCAAATTATTCCTATAATTGGGAATGATTCGCTACTACAAAGTTTTACGATAAACTATCAGTTACAAGGCGGTACTTGCTATATAAAAAGCTTATTTAGTTATGTAGTCCAAGACTCAGGTATTTTTATAATGGCTGATATTGGTTATACGGTGAATGTAGAGAAAGCAATTTTAGAAAAGCGAGTCAATAATAAATGGATTACCTATCAGGAAACAACCGAGCTATCAAATACAATGAAGTTTATTGATCAAGATCCTGACAATGGCCTTAACATTTATCGCTTAAGGTTACTATTTAATAACTCAAGCCAAATTGTAAGCGATGAAACTGCAGGAATATATGTGAAGGATAAGCTGTTTATTGTTTATCCTAATCCCATCAGCATAGAAGAGGAGCTGAAAGTTTTTGGAAGGAGTGTAAAGCAATTACATACTTTTGAATTATTTACGACGGCTGGAAACAGTATCATGCTTTACTACTTTAATAATGATAGAGCTTATGTTGAATTACCCACTAATATTGAAGAAGGCTTGTATATATATCACATTTATACAGTAGATGGCACATTAAGCTCAGGCAAATTATTGATTAAAAATTAAGTGAGATTCTATCACAAATAGTACAATTAGTAGAATAATATAGTGCAATAATAATAAACAGATTCATTTAATACTGATGTACATTAATTTAGAAGAATTTTATTAGGAAATACTAAAAGATAAAATCACCTTCGGACTTATAACCAAAAAACAATATATCATGTTAAAAAATTTTAAAAAATTCGTTAGTGCACTAGTTTTAAGTGCTGTAGTTCTTTCATCTTGCTCGCAAGACGAAACTGCTTTAGTTGATGACTTCGCAGTAGATGACATTACTATTGAGAAAATCAAAAACCTAGGTTTTAATGTAACTAATAATGCACCAACAAAATTTGAAGACGGTTACCTAATTGAAGGTGATATTTACCTTACAGATGCTGATATTAACAATATGAGCAAACCTTCATTTTTACCTGTTGCTGAGCAGTACAGTACAAATAATTTAGTAATTGGTACAAGAGTGATCACTATGTATGCTGAAGAAGGTGGAAGAAATGGCTATAGCGCAGGAATGATCGCTGGCTTAGATGAAGCTATTATCAGATACAATGCGATGAACTTAGTGATCTCTTTTCAAAGAATTACTACCAACAACGCTGACATCACGATGACTCGTTTGAGAAAAGGTGATGAAAGAAGAGGCATATTAGGCTCTGCTGGTTTCCCTACAGCTTCTGGTGATCCTTTCAATGAGATTAAAATGAGTGGTATTTTAGAATCATCATATGGTCTATCAACTGATGGAATAGCAACGATCATTGCACACGAAATGGGTCACTGTGTTGGTTTCCGTCACACAGATTATTTCGACAGATCTATATCTTGTGGTGGTGGTACGTCAAATGAAGGTGACGGTGGTGTAGGTGCAAACCACATCCCTGGAACGCCAACAGGTGCTTCAGCTGCTGCTGCTTCATGGATGTTATCTTGTACTGATGGCAGTAACCGTCCGTTCAACAATGATGATCAAACAGCATTAAATTTCTTATATTAATAAGCAATTTTAATTAAATTATAAAGGCAGTCTTTTGACTGCCTTTTTTTATGCCTAAAATCTAGGCATGGTATAAATCAAACTTATACTTATCTTTGCGGAACAAACATTTTTAATCTAAATAAACAGCATTGAAGTTTACTGAATTTAATTTTCATCCTACCTTAAATGAAGGCCTCGAAATGATGGGCTTTAAAGAAGCAACCCCCATACAAACTTCCGCTATACCTATCATTTTAAATAACAAAGATATTATAGCTTGTGCACAAACAGGTACAGGTAAAACAGCTGCTTTTGTTTTGCCCGTATTACATAAAATCGCAAGTGCTGAGCCTACTACCGATGTTAATACTTTAATTATTGCTCCTACAAGAGAGTTGGCCCAGCAAATAGACCAACAAATAGAAGGTTTTTCATATTTCACCAACGCCAGCTCTATTGCTATCTATGGTGGCGGAGATGGTGCGGCCTGGGAACAACAGAAAAGGGCTATAAAAGCAGGTGTAGATATTATTGTAGCCACGCCAGGCAGACTGATAGCCTTGTTGAATAGTGAAAACACCAACTTAGGCAATGTGAAGCATCTGATTTTAGATGAAGCAGACAGAATGCTTGATATGGGCTTTTCTGAGGACATTCAAAGAATAGTTAAGCAGCTTCCTAAAAACAGGCAAACCATATTGTTTTCTGCTACCATGCCGCCAAAAATTAAAAAGCTGGCATCTGTAATTTTGACAGATCCTGAAGAGGTGATGTTGTCTATTTCAAAACCTGCAGAGGCCATTTCACAGAAAGCCTTTATGACTTATGACAACCAGAAAACACCATTAGTAAAGTTCTTGCTCGATTCTGGACGTTATGAGACAGCCATTGTATTCGCCGGAACAAAAGACAAGGTGAAAGAGCTTAGTAAGGAGCTTAAAAATATAAAAATGGAAATTCAATCTTTCCATAGTGACTTGGAGCAAGCCGAAAGGGAAGAGATCATGCGAAATTTCAAAGCCCGAAAAGTACAAGTATTGGTTGGTACTGACATTATCTCTAGGGGGATTGATGTTGAAAATATCAGCTTAGTTATTAACTATGATGTGCCTGGCGACCCAGAAGATTATGTTCACAGAGTAGGTAGAACGGCTAGAGCGTCGACCAAAGGAGAAGCTATTACCTTTATAAATAATAAGGATATTGAGAAGTTCACTAGAATTGAAGCCCTCATTGAAAGAGAAATTTCTAAGACTACCAGTTTACCGAATCAATTAGGTGAAGGCCCGGCCTATGTGATCCCAAAAAGGTCTTCAGGTGGTAGTGGCGGTGGTGGATTCAAAAAACGCAGAAAGCCTTTTAAGAAGTCAAATTAATAATCGCTTATCAGTAATTTTATGTCATTCGAAGCATTAGGAGTAAATAAAAATATCATCAAAGGGCTCCATGAATTAAATATCAAGGAACCTACCAAAATACAACAGGCGGTAATTCCTTTTTTATTGGAAAGACCCTCAGATTTGGTCGCCCAAGCGCAAACGGGAACAGGGAAAACGGCTGCCTTCGGTATTCCACTATTGGAAAAAATTGATACGAAATCAAAAGAAATACAGGCCGTTATAATAGCGCCCACACGAGAGCTTGCGCAGCAAATTGATAAGCAACTGTTTAAATTTACCAAGTATACTGACAAGGTATTCTCTGAATGTGTTTTTGGTGGAGAGAAAATTGAAAAGCAAATTAGTGCCTTACGCCGCCCTACTCATATAGTAGTTGCAACACCAGGTAGATTAGTTGACTTAATTAGAAGAAAGGCGATCGATATTAGAGGTGCGAAGACAGTTATACTTGATGAGGCGGATGAGATGCTGAGCATGGGATTTAAGCAGGACTTAGAGTTCATATTAACAAGCATGAATCATGAAAAGCATATTTGGTTATTCTCAGCTACTATTCCACAACAAATAAAATACTTAATAAAAGAATATTTACGACCTGATGCCAAGCACATACAAGCTTCGGGTAATCAATTAGTAAATGAAAAAATTGAGCATCAGTTTGTGTTAAGTGAAAAGCCCGAGAAAATAAACGTGTTATTGTATTTCTTGCAAGTACAAAAAGACCAAAGAGGCATCATTTTCTGTAATACAAAAGCCGCCGCAAGAGCGCTCCACCAGCAATTACAAGCTAGAAAGTT
>JBKEFO010000003.1:0-32024 GCA_046709585.1 Marivirga sp. | reverse complement strand
G
This sequence comes from Marivirga sp., assembly GCA_046709585.1. Classification (GTDB taxonomy): domain Bacteria; phylum Bacteroidota; class Bacteroidia; order Cytophagales; family Cyclobacteriaceae; genus Marivirga. The sequence goes on along the minus strand of JBKEFO010000003.1, from coordinate 32,023 downwards.
ACTGTTCTTCTTAATAAATGAGCCGCTCTATTAGAGCCTAAGATGTTATTTAGTGGGGTTAAAGCCATTTTTTTATAAAAATATTTAAACGTATCTAGGAAGAATTCGCTCATAATTAAAGCTTGATCGATGATAATGTAATGTTTGTCGATAAATCAAATTTATTGATCTAATAGGTTTAAAGCATGATTTGCTTTGTTTTCACCTTGTATTATCAACTTTAAATTGTAGTTTCATGTTAAAATTTGATCCTATGAAAAAGCATATAATTTTTATATTACTATTGGTATTAACCGTAGCATGCGACACACAAAAAGAGCCTATAGTATTTTTTGTGAGGCATGCTGAAAAGGATTCTTTTACACCCAAAGATCCATCTTTATCGATTGATGGAGTGATGCGCTCTGTTGATCTACAAAAATGGTTTGAAGGAAAACAGATAGACTCGATTTTAAGTACTAATACAAAAAGAACTTTGGAAACAGCTGTGCCTCTCGCAAAAGCACAAGGAAAAGAAATCGGAATCTATGAACCAATGAATTTTGAAGCATTTGCAATAGCAATAAAAGCGTTGAAAGCCGATACCATAGTTATTATTGGTCACAGCAATACAATATTACCGCAGATAGAAGCCTTAGGGATAACAAAGCCACAAGAGGCTATAGGAGAGAATGAATATAATAAGTTATTTCAAGTGAACTTGTCTGAAAAAACTGCTGAGGTACACTTGTTTGGAAGTGATAGTAAGTGATTTGTGAAACAATTTCCCTACTGAAGCATTAATTAAGCATGCATCTGAAAATAAAAACTGTTGTCAAACAAAATTACCTTAAAGTCAAAACAGGCTTTACTAAAGAATTATTTCTGAGCCTTAACCCGCCTTTTCCGCCCGTTGTTTTAAAAGAATTCGGGGGGTGTGAGAAGAATGATATTGTTCATCTGAGGCTAAACTTCATTCTATTTAAACAAGACTGGATTAGTGAGATTACCTATGACCGTACAGACGCCAAAGTGTTTGAATTTATAGATGAGGGTAAAAAACTCCCATTCTTCTTAAAGTCATGGAAACACCACCATCTTGTGAACAATATTGATGGTGAGCGGTCAGAGATAGTAGATGATATTCATTTTAAGACGCCTTTCATGCTCATGGATTATTTGATGTATCCCGTACTTTGGCTTCAATTTGCTTATAGAAAACCAATTTATAGAAAGTTGTTTAGCGCAGCCAAATAAAGCTACCTGTGAGACAGTTTTTACATTTTTGTGGTACAATAGGACCCGATTGGTAGAAAATCTGATTTACTAATGCTGAATTATCAGTGTCAAACAATAATAATGCTTAGTTTTATAGCTTAATTATCAAATTCTTATGCGCGTATTGTTTTTTTCGCTGCTTTTATTTGTGTCTAACCAACTCATGTCAGCAGCAACAGTATTAGTAGAGGTTGTACACCAAGAGCAAGTAGAGGTTACCTTGAAAGATGCAGCTCTTGGAGATTACCTCATATACGACCCAATTTTTAATTTTCCTGATAAGACTACATTCGGACTAGACGATGGCTCTTTTACTTTACTTGAGCTCACCATTGACAAAGAAGTCTACTATCTGTACGTGAAGGGAAGCTTCATCACTATTGACTTGGTATCAGCAAAGATAAAAAGTGATGCCTTTTTCTTGTTCAAGAAAAAGAAGGATTTCTTTCAATCTAATGTAAATGGTAAGTGGCTGTTACATCTTTTTCAGATAGAAGACTTTTACAAACATCAGATAGTAACTATTGACAGTCTGATTGCTTCTGACAACAGTTTTGGTCATAAACTGGGCGATGTGCGCTATTGGGATAAAAAATCAGCTAAAAAATTGATGGCTTATCTTGACAAGAATTACGCCTTAGATCAGGACTTCAAACTCAAATATAATAGCCCTTCTTACATCGCCTTCGCGAAAATACTCTATCAAATTATGTATCAATTTGGTAATAAGGATATTCAGAATTCATTAACAATTGAGCAACAGATCGAAAGAATCAAATCTGACATTTTCCCTCCTATGCAAGAAGCTATTCTTTTGTATCACTTCTTTAGGCCATCAGTTCCGCTAGTAGTCATGGAAAGTGCATATAATACGGATGCTATAAAACAAGTTGACGCGAGAGTATACTACACTGCTAAAGAAGCATTCAATAGAAAAGCGAATAGGAAAACGGCTAAGGAGGTACCTTCTATTAATTGGCTTTTTGGATTTGACGTAGATGTGGTATTAAATGCCTTTTTTGCAAAGCAAGAGATTAAGAAGCCGAGTGTGGTAGTTTTTTGGACTACTTTTGGTAGTGCTATGGAGTATGAATACTATCATTTAAATAAGTTGTATCAGCAATATGGCACACATTTAAATTTTATCTACGTTTGTGTAAACGCTTTTGAACAGGAGCAAAAAGCCAAAGCTATAGTTTCCAGAGAACAGCTTAACGGTCATCACTTGTTTCCTAAGAATGCTGATGCTTACTGGAAGAGTGAATGGAAAGATAGAAAAATTAGTTCTTTGCCCTTTTATGTGCTCGTAGATACTGAGCAGCAGCTTGTTGATGCTATAGGAATCCCTTTGGATCACGCAGCATTGCTAAATAGCCGCATAAATTCGTTACTGTTTAAATAAAAAAAGGCTCCTATTGGAGCCTTTTTTTATATGTTGCTAAAAGCATTCCGTTTAGGAATCTTTCTTCTCTTTTTCATCCTTTTCGGAATCAGCTTTATGTGCCACTACCTCTTCCATCTTTTCTACGACAGGTGTTACCGTTTCTTCATTTTGGGTAGTTGTACTTCCGTTGGTAAAAGCTTCATAGGTAGTTTGGTTATCAAAAGGACGCTTGCCGATTAACTTCTCCAAATCAGACTGGAACAAGATTTCTTTTTCCAGCAATTCTTGTGCTAAGATTTCTAGTTCTTTTTGCTTGTCTGTCAATAGTGCTTTTGTTCTCTTATATGCCGAATCGATCAAACTTCTTACCTCAGTATCTATCGTATTGGCAGTAGCTTCTGAATAGGGTTTAGTGAATTTGTAGTCACCACCATCTTTAGAATCATAAAAAGAAACATTGCCTATTTTATCGTTCATACCGTAAACGCTGACAATACTGTAGGCCATTTTTGTTATTCTTTCCAAGTCACTAAGTGCTCCTGTCGAGATCTTACCGAAAGTTAGCTCTTCTGCAACTCTACCACCTAAAGCCATGCACATATCATCCATCAGCTGCTCCGTTTGATAAAGGAACTGTTCTCTTGGTAAATACTGTGCGTAACCTAAGGCAGCAACTCCTCGTGGAACTATACTTACTTTAACCAATGGATCAGCATGTTCTAAATACCATCCAGCTACTGCGTGACCAGCCTCATGGTATGCAACAATCTTTTTCTCTTCTGGAGAGATAATTTTATTTTTCTTTTCCAGTCCACCAATCGTTCTATCAATGGCATCATGGAAGTCTTGCATTTCAATTGCCTTCTTATTTTTTCTTGCCGCTATTAAAGCAGCTTCGTTACAGACATTAGCAATCTCGGCACCAGCAAAGCCGGGTGTTTGAGCTGCTAGCTTCTTTGAATCAACACTGTCAGGAGCGATTTTCAGCGGTTTTAAATGTACTTTGAAGATCGCCTCTCTTCCAATAACATCAGGCTTATCAATGCTTATCTGTCTGTCAAATCGACCTGGACGCATCAACGCAGAATCTAACACATCTGGTCTGTTAGTTGCACCAAGAATAATTACTCCTGAATCAGTTGAAAATCCATCCATCTCTACTAGGAGAGAGTTCAATGTATTTTCTCTTTCATCGTTTGAACCAGGCATTTTACCACCGCCTCTAGATCTTCCGATAGCATCAATTTCATCAATAAAGATTATACAAGGAGCTTTTTCTTTTGCTTGCTTGAACAAATCACGTACCCTTGCAGCACCCACACCAACAAACATTTCCACAAAATCTGATCCTGAAAGAGAAAAGAATGGTACCCCTGCTTCTCCTGCCACTGCTTTTGCCAATAATGTTTTACCAGTTCCTGGAGGGCCAACTAATAAGGCACCTTTGGGTATTTTACCACCTAGTGTAGTAAATTTTGAAGGGTTGCGTAAAAACTCTACAATCTCAGCAACTTCCTCTTTGGCCTCGTCTAAGCCAGCAACATCTTTAAAAGAAAGTTTTACTTCGCTATCCGCATCAAATAAAGCAGCCTTAGATTTTCCTATGTTAAAAATCTGACCACCAGGTCCACCCTGACCAGTCATTCTTCGCATTAAAAACCAAACGCCAAACAATAAGAATATTAAGAAGCCATAACTGAAAAACATTTCAGACCATTGCGTTCTTTCCTCTACCTCGTAACCAATACGTGTGTCATCACTGACTGACGCTTCTAACTCTTGAAAGTTCTTATTGAAAATTTCTAGGTTTGGTACTTTGAAACTGTAGTGGGGACCAGTTTTATAATTCCATGGATTACCACCTTGTTCTAATTCAGTGATATATTTTGAATTTTCTAAAGCATCATCCTTAAGATATACTTCTACAACCCCTTGGTTTTTGAGTAAAACAACCTTCTTAACATCATTGCTGACGTACATTCTTTCGAATCTTTTTTCGGAAATTTGTATAGTATTACTGCTGCCACTAAGTAAGGAGATACCAAAGACAACCGAAACCAAGATAATAATTACCCATACTTGGTAATTTGGTTTTTGAGGAGGTTTGGGTATTATTTTCTTTTTGTTATTGTTTTTCGGTTTTTCTGCCATTATTATTGTTTAGTTATTCACTACCATGAAGATAACGCGATGGTCAACGAATATGTTTTTTTAATTGTTTATTCCTGTATTGTCGTGATTTTAGCATCTCCCCAAAGGTCTTCCAGATTATAATGGGGTCTTTTATCAGTTTTAAAGATGTGTGCTACGACACTTACAAAATCTAATAATATCCACTCCTTATTATTCTTTCCTTCCTTTTGCCAAGCCGTTTCTTTTCCCTGTTTGAAAACAAATGCTTCAATTGAATCTGCTATCGAATCAACCTGAGTATCTGAATTGGCCGAACACAAAACGAAAAAATCCGCAACAGCGTTTTTAACGTTTGAGAGGTCTAAAATCACTATGTCACTTGCTTTTTTATCTTGCATTCCCTGCACTACAAGCTTACTTAAAGCTTCTGAATCCATCTATTGTTAACTGTTTTAGCGTAATTATTAGTTTCTTTTTTATTAATCAATCTTAGTTGATCCTAATTATTTTGGTACTAATATTGAAAAACATTATACCCATTCTTGAACTACCATGAGTGAATATTTTTACCTTTCAGTAGTTAAATTTTTATACCAAGTAAAACTAGCAATTTATAGTGCATAAAATCTTTGCCAATACCTTATTTATGGGGAAACAGTATATTTCTCTGCCAAGCTGTCACTCAACTAATGATATTGCACTGCAAATGGCAGCTGAAATGTTACTGTATGACGGTGCTGTCATACATGCTTTTAATCAAACAAATGGAAGAGGGCAGCGTGGAAATAAATGGCAATCAGAAGCGGGTAAAAACCTAACATTTACTTTAATGACGAAGCCTAAATTCTTGGACTCTGCCGCTCAGTTTGAATTAAATAGAATCGTGTCACTTGCCATAGCTGATATGCTGGAAGCATTTTTAGGCGACAATAAAGTAAGTATTAAATGGCCAAATGACATCTACTTAGGCAACAAAAAGGTAGCGGGGATATTAATAGAAAATACCCTAATCGGCAGAACGATTGGAAAAAGTATCATAGGTATTGGGCTTAATGTTAATCAAAAAAGTGAATTGCCGCAAAATGCTACGTCCATGGTTATAAGTAAAGGAGAGAAGTTAGATTTGCTTTATGTACTAGATAGCTTAGTGGGTAAGCTTGAGAATTATTACCTTTTATTGAAAAGCGGAAACATCGATAGTATTCACGAAGAGTATTCTCACAGACTTTATCAGAAGGGAATTGTAGCAAAGTATAGTGATGAAAAGGGGCCTTTTGAGGGTGTTTTGCAAGGAGTAGCTTTGGATGGCACATTATTGATTGAAGCTGTTAATGGGCAAATAAAAGAGTATCAATTTAAAGAGGTGCAATTTTTATAAACTTCTCCGAGAGGCCTTTTCATGGTATTTGCCTTTCTATTATAAAACTATTGTGGTAATTTTGTGTTCTAAAATTCGGAATTGAACTAATAAAAATTATATGGTTGAGTCGCAAAATTATAAAGTAAAGGATATTTCTCTTGCCGATTGGGGGAGAAAGGAGATCACATTGGCAGAGGCTGAAATGCCAGGTTTAATGGCCCTAAGAGATGAGTATGGTAAAGAACAGCCTTTAAAAGGCGCTCGTATAGCGGGTTGTTTGCACATGACAATACAAACTGCTGTATTAATTGAAACTTTGGTAGCCTTAGGTGCTGATGTTACTTGGAGCTCTTGTAACATTTTCTCCACGCAAGATCAAGCTGCTGCGGCTATTGCTGCTACAGGCATACCTGTTTATGCTTGGAAGGGTATGAATGAAGAAGAGTTTAACTGGTGTATTGAACAAACTTTGTTCTTTGGCGAAGGAAAAGAACCGCTAAACATGATTTTAGATGATGGTGGCGATTTAACTAATATGGTATTAGATAAATACCCCGAATTAGCGGGTGGCATTAAAGGTTTATCAGAAGAGACCACCACTGGTGTACATAGACTTTATGAAAGAATGAAGAATGGTACACTTCCAATGCCGGCCATTAATGTAAATGATTCTGTAACGAAGTCTAAATTCGACAACAAATATGGTTGTAAAGAATCTTTAGTAGATTCTATCAGAAGAGCTACTGATGTTATGATGGCAGGAAAAGTGGCTGTTGTAGGTGGTTACGGTGATGTGGGTAAAGGTTCTGCAGCATCTTTAAAGGGTGCTGGTGTAAGGGTTATCGTAACTGAGGTAGATCCTATTTGTGCTTTGCAAGCTGCAATGGATGGTTTTGAGGTTAAGCCAATGAGAAAGGCTGTTTTAGAGGCTGATATCATTGTTACGGCGACAGGTAATAAAGACATCATTACAAGCGACTTATTTGAGTCGATGAAGGATAAGGCTATTGTTTGTAATATAGGTCACTTTGATAATGAGATTGACGTTACTTGGCTGCACAATAATGCTGAGTGGGATAATATTAAGGCCCAGGTTGATTTGATCACTTTTAAAAGTGGTAAGCAAATTATCCTGCTAGCTGAAGGTAGACTTGTAAACCTTGGATGTGCTACAGGTCATCCATCATTTGTAATGTCCAATTCATTTACAAACCAGACTTTAGCGCAGATTGAACTGTGGAAACATACAGACAAATATGAAAATGCTGTATACACTCTACCGAAGCATTTAGATGAGAAAGTTGCAGCATTGCACTTAGCGAAAATAGGCGTAGAGCTTGATTCATTGTCTAAAGATCAGGCTGACTACATTGGTGTTACACCAGAAGGTCCATTTAAGCCAGAATATTATAGATATTAATATCATTTTTATAATTTATCAAAGCCACTTATTGTAAGTGGCTTTTTTTTTACTCAAAAGGGCGTTAATTTACTGCAGAGCGCGGACAGGCATTATTAATTAATGATGCTTTGTAAACTGTAATTTATTATAACTTTGCATGTAGGTAGTAAAGCCATCATCCTAATTTCCGACTATTGAAAGTTCAAATATCTGTAGTTATAATAACCTTTAATGAGGAAGAGAACATTTCTAGATGTTTAGCATCACTAAATGATGTGGCAGATGAAATTGTGGTAGTTGATTCTTTTTCAACGGATAATACTTCAGAAATTTGCGCCACTTATAACACGAAATTTATCAACCATCCTTTTGAAGGTCATATACAACAAAAGAACTACGCTTTAGATCAAGCTACCCATCCTTTTGTGCTGTCTTTAGATGCAGATGAAGAACTTTCTCCTGAATTAAGGGAATCAATAGTAAAGGTAAAAGATGATTGGCAATATGATGCCTATAGTTTTAATAGGTTATCTTCCTATTGTGGAGAATTTTTCCCCCATGGTAGCTGGTACCCCGATCGAAAGGTCAGGTTATTTGATAAGCGTATAGGTAGATGGGGAGGTGTAAATCCGCATGATAAAGTAGTTATGCAGTCTAGTACATCCTTGCTGATCCCTGGAGACCTCTATCATTACACTTACAGGACTATTGCAGCGCATATTAAGCAGATCAACTACTTCTCTGGTATTGCGGCAGAGGCTGCCTTTGCAGGCAATAAGAAATTTAGCTTAGGGAAATTAGTATTAAAGCCTTTCTGGCGTTTTTTTAGAGACTATTTTCTAAAGCATGGATTTATGGGAGGATATAGAGGGCTTACAATTTGCCTGCTTTCCGCTGTAGAGACCTATTTGAAGTTGATAAAACTTTGGGAGTTAGAGAAAAATAACAAAAAGCCAATAAGCTAATTATTAGAATATCATGTTAGACGGATTCATAAAGTCAGTTAAAACGCACCCAGAAAAGCCTTCGATCAGTGTCCTGATCCCAACATGGAATAATTTAGCTATTTTGCAATGGTGTATAGACGCCCTAAGAAAGCATTCTCAGGTGAAGCTACAAATAATAGTGTTTGTAAATGAAGGAAAAGACAATACGCTCGATTGGGTGAAAGAACAGCCGGACATAGATTATGTAATGAGTCCCGAAAATGTGGGTATATGCTACGCCTTAAATTCCTGTCGTTCTATGGTGCGAGCAGATTATCTTTTGTATTTAAATGATGATATGTATGTTTTGCCAGAATGGGACACCCTTTTAATGGAGCAGATTGAGGCACTGGATACCAAAATGTTCATGTTGTCGGCTACATTAATTGAGCCAAGAGGTACAGGCAACCCATGTGTTGTGGTAAAAGATTTTGGTAGTGAGCTAGCTAGTTTTCAGGAGGAAGAATTGCTGAAGCACTATCGTAAGCTTAGAAAAGGAAATTGGGTAGGCAGCACGTGGCCACCCAATATTATGCACATAGATTTATGGGATTTGGTAGGTGGCCTAAGTATAGAGTATAGTCCTGGGCTGTATTCTGATCCTGATTTCTCAAAAAAAATCTATGATGCAGGGGTACGTCATTATATAGGTGTTGGTAATAGCCTCGTTTATCATTTTGGTTCAAAATCAACTAAGCGTCTGAAAAAAAATACTGGACGCATTCAATTTATCATGAAATGGGGACTCACGGCTAAAACATTTACGAGGCAAATACTCAATATAGGGAAGCCATTAGCCAATAATCAGGTAGAGGATAGTATTGTTTTAAGCAGTAAAACTAAGGGGATCAACAAATTAAAAAAGATTTATTACAGTAATAAATAGTGTATGAAAATTCTAGTAATCAGTAATTATACCTCCATCGTTACTACACGGCCGGAGGCTGAAATATTCGTAGGATTAGTAAAGAAAGGTCATGAAGTTACTGTAATGACTTATCCTGGTGCTGAGTATTCAGATCGATTTCGGGACAACGGTATAAAGGTGATCCCCTTTCACCCTACAAAAAAGCGTGATAAAGACAGCATTGCTTTTATCAGGGCAGAGCTTATTAATGGTAAGTATGATATCCTTCAGATGTATAATAGCCTAGCTTACCTAAATGGGATTCCTGCCGCTAAAGGGCTACCTGTAAAAGTGGTTTTGTATAGAGGATATACAGGCAATATACACTGGTATGACCCCTTTATCTACCTCAAGTATTTTAATAAAAGAGTAGATGCTGTAGTTTGTAATGTGGAGGCTATACAACAGCTTTTTGAGCGTAATTATTTTGGTAGCAGAATAAAATTTCAAGCGATACATAAGGGACATGATGTTTCTTGGTATCAGGTAGATCAAGCAGTTAATTTATCAGAATATGGGGTAAAGGAAGGGGACATTAGTTTTATCTGTACTGCTAATGACAGAAGAATGAAGGGGTTGAAATATTTACTCGAGGCTACTCATGAACTTCCTGCCAACGCACCTTTTCATTTGTTTTTAGCGGGCAATAATATGGATAGGCCTGAATTCTTAAAACTAATTGATGACAGCCCAGTGAAAGACAAGATTCATATCTTAGGTTTTAGAACGGATATATTAGCTGTGGAAAAATCATGTGATGTTTTTGTTCTAGCATCTTTATTTGGCGAAGCTATAACTAAAGCTGTAATTGAATCGATGTCCTTAGGCCTAGCGCCGCTGATAACAGCTATTCCAGGCAACAGACCTCTAGTGGTGTCTGGAGAGTCTGGTATCGTGGTGACGCCTGCTAATGCACTCGCACTAGCTAATGGCATCAAGACGTACTTATCATCACCTGATCTTGTGGTGAAATACGGTAAGGCTGCGCAAGATAGGATTCAAGAAACTTTGCACACCAGCAGTACAGTTGTGGCATACGAGGCGTTTTACCAATCGCTACTTTAGTAAAAAAACTCTTTCCACAATAGGAGCCCAGATTTTTACCATTAAATGAACTCATTAAATTATAATAGTAGTATCATTGTGTTTTAACTGGCAAGTATATCATATATCATGAAGAAATTCTTTTTTCAAGCCTACAAGCGCTTTGTTTTTAATTTATCGGCTAAAAACTCACTTGTTTTCAAATTTTTCTACTCTAGCTTGTATAAGCCTTCAAAAGGAAGCTTAGCCTATTTTTATGATCAAGTATCAAGGAATCTATCTAATATCTTTGTCGTCCAAGTCGGTGCTAATGATGGAATAAATCATGATCCGATTCATAAGTTTGTCAAAAGAGATGGTTGGAAAGGGGTGTTAATAGAGCCGCAGCCAGATGTATTCAGATATCAGCTTTTCCCTTTGTACATGCGTAATAAAGGCATCTACATGGAAAATATTGCTATCAGTAATGAAATTGCCTTGATGGATATGTACAAGATAAGCTTTAGCAACGAACGCTGGGCAACAGGACTAACAACATTTCATAAACCTACTTTGCAGGAGAAAGTAGATAGGGGGGATGTAGATATTATCGCTGAGAGAAAAGGTATTAGAACACCTAAAGATAAAGCTGATTATATTAATCAAGTAAAAGTAGAAGCCAAGACATTTGATTTTATCAGAGCTAAATATCAGATTACCGATGTTGATGTATTGCAAATAGATGTAGAAGGCTTTGATTTTGAAGTAGTGAAGTTATATGACCTTTCCACGCACAAACCGAAAGTGATTGTATTTGAAAGCGGGCATCTAAATGATGCAGATTATGCAGCAGCAGAACATTATTTTAAAACTAACGACTATCTGATTAAAAGAGTAAAGGGAGATAGTGTGGCCGTCCATAAGCAATATACTTTTGGTGTTTCACTCATCAATTCTCTTTAATTATTGATAAGAAGAAGTTTTCATATTTTTCAATTGTATTCTTAATAGAGAATGTCTCAAAAGCAGTTATTTTTCCCGCGGCAATTATTTTCTCCCTTAGTAATAAATCTGTAGCAGCACGATGAATCTGTTGTGCAAATTCTTCGCAAGCTTCATTTTCATATAAGAGACCATTTTCCTCATGAATAACGACATCTTTTATGCCTGCATAATTAGTGGCTACTACTGGTGTACCCATGGCCATACTCTCTACTAAAGTTAATCCAAAACCATCCATGGTCGAAGGAAGGACATTCACGCGCATTATCCGATAGTACTGTAAAACCTCAGCTTTATTAGCTATTATACCTAAACACTTTACTTCTTGAGGGACAGCTAATATATCGGGCTCATTAGGGAAGCGCGCTCTGTATGACTCAACATCTAAGCCGATATAGAGTACTTTCCATTCGGAGGGTAAAAATTGTAAGGCCTTTACTAATTGCGGTTGATTTTTGTAACGTGCAGTACAACCAATCACGATGTCTTCTGGAGAAAAACCTAATTGTACTTTTAGCTTATTGTATAGATGTTCATCCTTTTTGTACTGTTCTGTGGGGGTACCATTGTGTATTACTTGGATCTTACTTTCTCTTATACCCCTCTCTATAAAGATACTCTTTAAAGCATGGCTAACCGTAACTAGATAATCGGAAAAGTAGTTGTTAAAGATATTCTGGAAATACTGATTAATGTTTGTCATATCTTTTGGCTTTTGCCTTCTAGTTTGTATGACTACCACCTTTCGTTTATTAGTTAGGTTAATGATTGGGGCTAAGTATCTGTCATTCGAGGATTGTGCATTTACTATTTGAATGTCCTTTTCATTAATTATTTGGCGCACTTTATCTCTAGTGGCCCTATCGAGCTTACCATTGAACTTTAAATATGTTTTATTTACTATTTCCCCGTCCACAAGCTCATCAAGGAAGGAGTCTTCTATTAATCCCAGATAAACATCGTGTCCTTTGTTAGCTAATCCGTTTGCCAAATAGGAGATGCTGTAGGTTGAGCCCGCAACACCACCTTGGGCACAAAGAATCATAATTTTCATTTTTCTCATGAAGTAAAATTAAAGAATAGCAATAGAAAATTCAGACCGTACAATATTCAGCTTGAAATATAACTTTATCTTTTATTTTCTGTTAATATATGCAAAGGTAATATGATTTTATGAACGTGGGTGAAAGTAAGAGATATAGTAATGGAGATAAACAGCATGTATTCGATAATGAATTTATGCCGCATATTGACGCTATGTACAATTTTGCATATCGCTTAACTTTAGATGAAGACGATGCGAAAGATTTAGTGCAAGAGACATATATGAAGGCGTTTAGGTTTATAAAATCGTTTGAAGCGGGAACCAATGCCAAAGCATGGCTGTTCCGAATTCTTAAGAATAGTTTTATAAATAATTATAGAAAAGTCAGTAAACAGCCTAACAAGGTTGACTACCAAGAGGTGGAATCTTATTATAACTCTGATTCAGTAGATGCTAATTTTACAACTGATTTAAGAGTAGAGACGGTCCAACATATGATTGGTGATGAAATCACTAATGCACTTAACTCATTAGCGGTAGATTTTAGAACTGTAATTATACTATGTGATTTAGAAGGGTTTACTTATGAGGAGATGGCTAAAATATTAGACATACCAATAGGTACGGTGAGGAGTAGATTACATAGAGCGAGAAACTTACTTAAAGAAAAATTAGCTTCTTATGCAGATAAAATGGGTTATAAAGATCGTCGTAAATAATAGGGTCTGCATTTTATAGAATCAAAAACATTGAGCATATTTGTATTTACTATCTTAAAATATTGAATATTTTTTTTAAATTGAACTTCATTTTTCAATGCAATAATCATGACAGCTGAAGAAAAACTTAACTGTTCCGAATTACTGAACCTAGTAGTCGATGGGCAAGCCACCAAAGAACAAGAAGTAGCGCTAATGCAACACGTTCATAATTGTAAGCACTGCAAAGAAGATTTTGAATTGAATACCACAATAAAACACAGCCTTAAATCAAGGCTTAAGAAGATAATCACTCCTAAAGGTTTATCAGCTACCATACAGTCGAAGATTATGGAAGTAGCTTCATAAAATAAATTCATGCATTCGGGAAAGGCCATCATATTTTCAGCCCCATCAGGCGCTGGGAAGACTACAATCGTAAATCACCTTTTAAATAAAAGAAAAGAACTGGGATTCTCCATTTCTGCTTGTACCAGAGATAAAAGAGGACGAATAGAAGTTGATGGCATAGATTATTACTTTTTGACGGTCGACGAATTTACTAAAAAGATTGGAGACGAAGAGTTTGTCGAGTGGGAGGAGGTTTATGAAGGTAATTTCTATGGGACACTTAAGAAAGAGATTGAAAGAATATGGGCATCAGGAAAGCATGTAATATTCGACGTTGATGTAAAAGGGGGTATAAAATTAAAGGAATATTTTGGAGACAAAGCATTGGCAATATTTGTAAGAGTCCCTTCCATTGACATACTTGAAGAGCGTCTTAAAAGAAGAAATTCAGAGTCATCATCGAGTCTTTCTCAACGTCTCTACAAAGCAAAGTTCGAAATGACTTTCGAAGATAAGTTTGATATCGCCTTGGTCAATGAAAACCTTGTTGAAACACTCAAAAAAGCGGAGTCTTTGGTGGATAAATTTATTAAAAGTTGATATCGTCGTGAAAAAGGTAGGATTGTTTTTTGGCTCTTTCAATCCAATCCATATTGGACATTTAGTAATAGCAAATATTATGCTAGAAGAGCAAGCAGTTGATGAGGTTTGGTTTGTGGTTTCACCTCAAAATCCTTTTAAGCTTCAAAAATCTTTAGCACATGAGTTTGATAGAATAGACCTTGTTGAAGCAGCGATAGCTGATCACTACAAGATGAAAGCAAGTGATGTTGAATTTTCCATGCCAAAGCCAAGCTATACTGCTGATACCTTGGCTTATTTGATTGACAAATATCCAGAATTGTCGTTTAAGCTCATCATTGGAGAAGACAACTTATCACACTTCCCGAAGTGGAAAAATCATGAATTTATACTAGCGCATTTTGGGCTCCTTGTATACCCTCGGCCGCGAGCTAAACCATCAAAATTGGTTGATCACCCTAACGTGACAATTATCGAGGCCCCCATGATGGATATTTCAGCTACTTATATTCGAAACAGTATCAAAAATAATAGATCAGTAAAATATCTAGTCCCTGAATTAGTTCTTGGCAGAATAGAAGCCAAAAAATTATATAGTTAAATTGTAACTTTTAGTATACTCAAGCATCTACATGATGTAACCGAGTTCTTAAGTGATTTATTTTACGCCTTACTAGTAGCCCATGTCCCTTAAACTTATTAAGCTTTACTTTATTTATTTATTTTTATGCTCTTTTTATGGACAAGCACAAGGTATTCGAGGTTACGTAACAGATGAGCAGAATAAACCACTGCCTTTCGCTACAATTTATATAGCCGAGCTTGAAACGGGAACTTCTTCAAACGCCGATGCATACTATGAGTTAAAAATGCCCCCAGGGAAGTATGTAATCTATTTTAAATTTATAGGTTATGAGACTCAAGTAAAAGATATTACTGTAGAGAAGCAGTTTACGCAATTGAATATAGCACTAGAGCCACAAGTGCTGCTGTTGAACGAGGTCGTTACCACTGCTAAAGCAACTGACCCTGCAAATTGGATGATCAGAAGAGCGATAGCTAAAAGCAGCTACAACAGACAGCTTATTGACTCCTATCAAGCCAAAGTGTATGTGAAGGGGAAAGGTAGAATCACCGATATCCCTTTTTATTTAAGAGGATCTTTAGAAAAGGAAGGAATTGACACGACCACGCAGTTTATTACCGAATCTTTGAGTGAAGTACATTTTGCTAGGCCTAATCAATTCTCAGAAAAGGTTATTTCCGTCTATGCTTCGAAGAAGACTGACTTTAATGCTAACCCAATGCCCTATATTTCCAGTAGTTTTTATCAAGATGAGGTCGCAGGAGCTATATCACCAATTTCTTCGAAAGCATTTCAATACTACAGGTTTATGCATTTGGGAGCATTTATGGATGGCGATAAATTGATTAATAAGATAAGGGTAATTCCTAAAGTGAAATCTCCTAATGTGTTTTCTGGGGAAATTCAATTAGTAGAGGACGAATGGACCCTATATAACCTTAATCTAAATACTCAGGTAGAATACGGTATCATCTTCAATATTAAACAAGTGTACCAATTTGTGGAGGATGCTGCATGGATGCCTATAACGCACCAAATAAACATTAGTGGTGGAATGATGGGTATAGATTTTGTTTTTGCTTATCTCGCAAGTGTTTCGGAATACCATATTGAGCTTAATCCAGCGTTGCCAAGGCAGCTTATAATAAATGATGAGCAGCCAAGGAAAAAAGTAGAGACACAAACTAGTGCAGTCAATACAAATATCAATTCTATTAAAGGTTTAGTAAATACGGAGAAGGAAGCTGTTGCAATCTCGATTGACAAGTTACCTGAAATGATGAAGGAATATGAGCGGCAGCAGAATGACTCAATCAATAGATTAGACATCATTGGAGCCTATGATTTTTTCTATGACTCCGCTGCTTACAGTCAAGACTCTAGTTTTTGGGAAACAGTAAGGCCAATACCTCTTTCTGAAAATGAAGTGAGAGGCTATAAAAAGATTGATAGCATAAGTGTTATTCAAGAGGAAGAAAATCTTGCTGATTCAACAAAAGAGGCTAAAAGAGGAACTTTTGAAATATTTGATATTTTTAGTGGAGGAAGGTATTCATTAGACAGTGCGAATAAATACCAGTTTAGGATTTATAATTCGCTTTTAGGTGCCCAGTATAATACTGTAGATGGATTTAATTTTCGATACAGCATTGGTTTGAAAAGAAAAGTAGCTTCAAAAGCTAATAGCAGATTAAAAAATCAAATAGACTATACCTTCTATAAAAGCCCCTTTCTATTAATAAAACCAACTTTTCGATATGCATTCGCTAGGGAGCAATTTGATGCAAAGGTTTTGCTCAAATATCAGTTTGATAAAGGTTCCGTTAGCTTAAATACAGGGAAATATATTAGCCAGTTTAATAAAATGCCACCATTAACGGAGTTAATGAATACTAGCTTTACTTTGTTATGGGAGCAAAACTTGATGAAAATATATGATCGAAATTTCACGGAAGTACATTACGAGAAGATATTTTCTTCCAAGTTACATATGACTGCAGATTTAGGGTACGAGGAAAGGTTCAGATTGTATAATAATGCAGAATTCTCTTTTGTAGACTGGGAAAGGGGATTTACGCCGAATCTACCTGTAAATACCAATCCTTATGATGATTTTGACGGGCAAAAGGCGGTGACCGCGGCAGTTAACATATATTATAAGCCATTTGTGAAATATTTTATACGCAATGGTGTAAAGCAGCCAGTTAACTTAAGCTCTTCGGAGTTCTCATTTGGTTTTTATGCTGGGGTGCCTACAATTCTTGACAGTAAGGTTAATTTTTCTAGGGTAGAGCTTGGGTATAAAGATCAATTTGACTTTGGTGCCAAGGGTTCGACCTTCGTAAATGCTAAAATTGGAGGGTTCATTTCTAATACGGAGTTAGGATTTATGGATTACGCTCATTTCCCAGGAAACAGATCATTTATTACTCAGGGAGACCCGGTTGCCAGTTATAGGTTGCTAGATTATTATTTATATAGTACAGATGCTAATTATTTCGAAGGATTTTTGTTTCATAGATTTAGGAAACTATTAATAACACAGATACCAGCTACACGCTTTTTAGGGCTTAAAGAGGGGGTGTTTACTAACTATTTGTATACAGAGGATAGTAATAACTATACGGAGTTCGGCTACTCTTTGGAGGGAATATTGAAATTTTTTAGAGTGGAAGTCGCGACTCAATTTGAAAATCTTGAGTATAAGGGCTGGGGAATTCGAATTGGGGTATCCACTAGCTTAGGAGGACAATTAAATATTGATATCGAAGACTGAAATTAATAGGACTTTCGTGGCTATAGTGGCAAAATCACCTCAAAAATAGTGTTAGCGTCTTTTCCAGTTTTAATCTCGAAACTACCTGATAATTTCTTTACACACAAGATAATAGTGTAGAGCCCTATACTTAAATTATTGTACTCTTTATTGGCCTTTGAGAAACTATTTACAAGCTGAGATATTTCATTGAGGTTAAGTTTTAAGTGAATTAAATCTAGTGTGATAGCGAGTTCATTTTGGCTTTTTGAAATCCTTAAAATGATCTCTTTGTCAGCGATCTGCTCACTTTTAAGTATTTGTAGCGAATTCTGTATTAAGTTGAAAATAATTAAGTTGACAAGCTCTTTGTCACCTTGGAATGAAATGTTTTCCGCTACTTCTGTGTTTAAGAACAGTAGGGGCACATTTTCTATGTACTTTATCTCGTTCGTACTTCTTGCAATAATTTCATTGAAATCTATCTGTGTGGGTGTTAAGACCTTTGAATTTAATTCACTTATAAATTTTAACTCATCAATGATGAAGTTTAGTCTTTTGGTCGCTTTATCGAGCATAATGAAATAATTATACGCTTTCTCCTCGGTAATCTCTGTGAGTGCTAGAGAACATATGCCCATTAAGCGTACTAATGGCCCTTTTATATCGTGAGAAGATTTGTAAATAAAGTTGTCTAACTCTAAACTTGTTGCTTTAAGTGTCTCATTGACTTTTTTCAATTCAGAGTTACTAGCATCCACTTTGCCCTCTAGTTGCTTATTTAGGATTTCTAATTCGTCTCGTTGACTGCTGATAAGATTTTTAGCTGTTTCTAACTCCTTAAAATTTTCTTCCATATACTCTTTCTGAGTCTCTATTTCCTCTTTCTGAGCTTCAATTGTATCATTCTGCTTTTCTAAAGATCTGTTTTTATGGATATTCCTCCTGTATACGATAAATAGTAAAAGTGAAAATGGTACGATAAGGATAATAAAAGAGATGTAAAGTAGATTTTGAAATTTTTGATTCTTTAACTTTAATTCAGTTTCCTGAACCTTTACTTTATTTCCTTCTTCTTTAATTTTATTAGGTATCAACGACAGATTCCTTCGTAATATATCAGTGTATAAGTCATCTCTTGTTTTCAAATACATTTCCATATACTCATTGGCTTTTTCGAATTTACCCTTAGCCATGTATAAGTTCTTATATAGACGATAGTTCGACAGTACCTTCTCAAAATTATTGATAGACAGTGCTAGTTCATCGCTTCTTTGTAGATGTATTAGTGCATCATCAAATCTGGATTGTTCAATAAATATTTTAGCCTCTAGCGTATGTGACTCAGCTAGGCCCTTACTATCATTTATTGATTTTTGCATGATGATAGCTTTATTGACTAAGTAGATAGCAGAATCGTAGTAAGCTTGATAGAATTTTATTTCAGCTAGTTCGAAAAAAGTAATGGCAGTCCATATTTTATTATTTATATTTTCTCCAATCGACAGTGATTGCTTCAATAGTTCTTCTGCTTTAGTATAGTTTCTAGTGGCGATATAGGAGGCAGCGGAATTGTTCAAGGAGTAGATTTTAACATCCTTGTTATTGTTTTGGCTTGCTTGATCGTAACCGAGGTTGAAATAGTCTAAAGCTCTTTCATGGTCTTGGGCTTTCTGATATACTAGTCCGATGTTATTTAGTGTATGTTCAAGGCCGTATAGATCATTCGTTGCTTCCTTGATGTGCTTTGAACGTAACAGATACTCTAATGCATTTTGATAATTATTCAAATGATAATAGGTAAACCCAATGTTGTTTAAGGAAGAATTGATCAGCGCTGAATCTTTGATACTTACTGCAATGGCCAATGATTGTTGGTTATAGTCTAAGCCTTCAAGTGCATAGCCTTTATATAAAAAAACGCCGCCCAGAAGTCTGAGACATGTTGATATTTTCGCTGAATCAGTAGATATTCGCGCCAAAAAAAGCGCCTCTTTTGCATAGGTTTCGGCTCTTTCAGGGAAGTTTAACCATGTACCTATGGTAAGTTGATTTAGAAGTTCGATTTTGGCGGACCCCTTAGTCACTAAGAGTTTGGTCTTCAAACTATCGACATTATGTTGGCCGATTGCTTGATGAATTAGTAAAATGGACAATATGTAAAGTTTGTATACTTTCAAGTGTAGTTAATCATTGGACTACATAGTATTACTTTTAGCAGCAATAGCTGCTCAGGAATGCTTCTAGTACCGAATAATATCTAGGAATATATAAAAAAAGGAAGACCTTAGCTATTAGATCTTCCTTTCTTAGATTAATCTAATAAATTAAGCTACTAAACTGTCATTATTTCTTTTTCTTTTTGTTCAAGTATCTCATCTAGTCGTTTTACATAGGAATTTGTAAGGTCTTGAACTTTGTCTTCACCACGTTTTACATCATCTTCTGAAATGCTTTCTTTTAGCAGTTGCTTCAGTTCATCGTTTGACTCTTTTCGACTATTTCTAAGAGAAATTTTACCATCTTCCACTTCGTTTTTAGCTTGCTTACTAAGGTTGATTCTTCTTTCTTCGGTCAATGGAGGGATGCTAATTCGTACAATATCGCCATCGTTTTGAGGATTAAAACCTAGATCAGAATTAATGATAGCTTTTTCAATATCAGGTATTGTTCCTTTTTCGAATGGCTTAATAATAATAGACCGCGCATCAGGTGTAGTGATAGAGGCCACCTGACTAATAGGTGTAGGGTTGCCGTAATAGGCAACCATGAGGCCTTCCAGCATGCTAGGCGTAGCCTTGCCTGCTCTAATTTTAAGCAACTCGCTCTTGGTGTGCTTAACAGCCTTTTCCATTTGGTCTTTGGCCTCCTCTAAAATCAATTCTATTTCTTCCATAGTTTTAAATTTCTATTATAATGATTGAATCAAAGTTCCTACCTTTTCTCCATTTACTAAATCAAGTAGGTTCCCTGGCTTATTCATGTCAAATACAATTATTGGTAAATTATTTTCCTGACATAAAGTGAATGCAGTCATGTCCATCACGTTTAAACCTTTTTCATATACTTCTTGAAATGAAATTTCTGAATATTTGGTGGCGGTAGGATCTTTTTCTGGATCTGCAGTATAAACGCCATCGACTCTCGTGCCTTTCAGGACTATATCTGCTTCAATTTCAATGGCTCTCAAGCTGGCAGTGGAGTCAGTTGTGAAATAAGGGTTTCCAATTCCGGCTCCAAAAATAACAACTCTTCCTTTCTCTAGGTGTCTGATTGCTCTACGCCTGATAAAAGGTTCACATACTTGTTCAATCTTAAAGCCAGACATTAACCTTGTGTACATACCATGATTTTCTAGCACGCCTTGCACAGCCATACCATTAATTAAGGTTGCAAGCATACCCATATAATCTCCCTGCACTCGATCAATACCTGCGCCTTCGGCCTGAATACCTCTAAAAATATTTCCGCCGCCAATTACTATTGCTACTTCAATACCTAAGTCCCTCACCTTTTTTATGTCTTGAGCATATTGTTCTAGTTTTTTGGGATCGATTCCATACCTTTCATCTCCCATTAGTGATTCACCGCTTAATTTCAGTAATATGCGCTTATATTTCATGTAGCTATTTTTTACGATTTTTTTTAACTAAAATACTATTAGAAGTTGACCTTTTTCTACACTCTCTCCTTTTTTAATCTTGATGGTCTTTATAATACCATCACCTGCGGCTTTAATAACGTTTTCCATTTTCATTGCTTCTAGAATCAACAATGAATCACCTTTGGTAACTTCTTGTCCTTCCTCAACAAGCATTTCTACAATTAATCCTGGCATTGGTGCTTTGAGGTCATTTAATTGTTGGCTGGCTAAATTACTCAAACCCAACTGGTCCAACAAGATGTCCATTTTGTCTTTTAAATTGAGAGAAGCTGTTTTACCATTGATTTTCAATTTGAATATTTTCGCCTCGTAATCAATTGATATTATATGGACTAAATATGTTTTTGCCTCTTGAATGATTTGGAAGGTATTCTTATTGATGGGAATGATATCCCAATCAAGTATTTTATCATTGATGGCAACCTGTTCTTTGTTGTAAGTTACAGTTAATTCAGCCTCTTGCTTGTCCAGCGTGATTTTATACATAATTGAAATTTAACACGAAGTTAAAAATATAGGTGAGGAATTCCCACAAAATTTAGCATCAAAGTTTAAAAAAAAACATTTAATAATTAATGGAAATTATTTTCACCTTAGAACCAGATGTAAGGTATTGATAATCAAGGTTTAACTATTTTTATTGAAAACAATTTCAAAAATTATCACTTTTTTTCCATTTAAAGTTTGATAAAATAATAAAACCATATAATTTTGCACTTCCTAAAACGAAAGGGTTTGTGGGAATGCTTATTGAAACACAATTTGGGGGAATACCAAAGCGGCCAACTGGGACGGACTGTAAATCCGTTGTCTACGACTTCACAGGTTCGAATCCTGTTTCCCCCACAACTACTTAATTAGGTAACTTAGGTAGTAAATGCGGGAGTAGCTCAGCTGGTAGAGCGGCAGCCTTCCAAGCTGCAGGTCGCGAGTTCGAACCTCGTCTCCCGCTCAAATATGTTTTGAGCATTTCTTTTTTAGGCAGAGCGATTTCGCGACTGCCTTAAATAGGATGTACCGATTTTCGGTGAAATAATAAAGAGCAATCAATGTAAATTGATAAGCCGATGTAGCTCAGGGGTAGAGTGCTTCCTTGGTAAGGAAGAGGTCGGGGGTTCAATTCCCCTCGTTGGCTCAATCAGTGTTATTGAATACTATAAATAATAAATTTTAACTAAACTGAGGATTTTTCAAATATGGCTAAAGCAACCTTTGACCGTTCTAAACCACACGTGAATATCGGTACTATCGGTCACGTGGATCATGGTAAAACTACATTAACTGCTGCTATCTGTAAGGTACTTTCTGATAAGGGTACTGCAGAAGCAAGAGATTTCTCTTCAATAGACAACGCTCCTGAAGAGAAAGAAAGAGGTATCACAATCAACTCTTCTCACGTAGAGTATTCAACAGAAAACAGACACTATGCCCATGTTGACTGTCCAGGTCACGCGGATTACGTGAAGAACATGGTTACTGGTGCTGCGCAAATGGATGGCGCTATCATAGTAGTTGCGGCTACTGATGGTCCAATGCCACAAACTCGTGAGCATATTCTATTAGCACGTCAGGTTGGTGTCCCTGCTATTGTTGCCTTTCTAAACAAAGTAGATTTGGTGGATGATGCTGAATTATTAGAATTAGTTGAAATGGAAGTAAGAGAATTGCTTTCTTTCTACGAGTTCCCGGGTGATGATTTACCAGTTATTTCTGGTTCTGCCTTAGGTGCCTTAAATGGTGAAGCAGAATGGGTGGCTAAAATCGATGAGCTAATGAAAGCTGTTGATGAGTATATTCCATTACCAGAAAGATTAACTGATAAGGATTTCTTAATGCCAGTAGAGGATGTATTCTCTATTACAGGTAGAGGAACTGTTGCAACAGGTAGAATCGAGAGAGGTATTACTAATACTGGTGATGCTGTAGATATTATCGGTATGGGTGCTGAAGGGCTTAAGTCTGTAGTAACTGGTGTTGAAATGTTCAGAAAGATACTAGATAGAGGTGAAGCTGGCGATAACGTAGGTCTCTTATTAAGAGGTATTGAAAAATCTCAGATTAAAAGAGGTATGATCATCTGCAAGCCTGGTTCTGTTACGCCACATGCGCATTTTAATGCAGAGGTTTATGTATTATCGAAAGAAGAAGGTGGTCGTCATACACCATTTTTTAACAAATACCGTCCGCAGTTCTATTTAAGAACAACTGATGTTACAGGTGAGATTTTCTTACCAAAAGACGTAGAGATGGTTATGCCAGGTGATAACGTTACTATCGAGGTTAAATTAATTAATAAGGTAGCTGCTGAAAAAGGTTTACGTTTCGCTATCCGTGAAGGTGGTAGAACTGTAGGTGCTGGTCAGGTGACAGAGATTTTAGATTAATTAGTTAAAAATACTAAATAAATCAGATGCGTTCTCAATTTTTTGGGAGCGCATTTGTTTCATATAAAACTTTTATCTACCTTTGCACTCCATTTTGGGTTGCATAAGTAATTACGGGTGTAGCTCAATTGGTAGAGTAGTGGTCTCCAAAACCATTGGCTGGGAGTTCGAGTCTCTCCACCCGTGCAAAATTAGAATAAAATAGAAGATGCAAAAATTAACATTATTTCTAAAGGAGTCTTGGTCCGAGATGCGTTACAAGGTTACGTGGCCAAGCTACAGCAAGTTGCAGAACAGCTCCATATTAGTATTAGTTGCTTCCTTAATTTTTGCGCTTATAATTGGTGTTATTGATTTGGCATTTGACAATGCGATGGAATGGTTTTATAATGCATTTTAGCATTTAAAATAAAGAATTAGATAATGTCAGAATTTAAGTGGTATGTATTAAGAGTAGTTAGTGGACAAGAGAAGAAGATTAAAACTTATCTTGAAAACGAAATTGCTCGTCAGAAGTTAGAAGAATGTATACCTCAAATTCTTATACCTACAGAGAAGGTATATGAAATGAGGAACGGAAAGAAACGTGTACGAGAAAGAAACTTCTTTCCCGGATATGTTTTTGTGTCTGCTGACATTTCTAACGGTGAGGCAAATCATGTCATTATAAGTATTCCTGGAGTAATTGGTTTCCTCGGCGGAAACGGATCAGGTGATACGAAAACACCAGTTCCTTTGAGACAATCAGAGGTGAACAGAATACTAGGTAAGGTTGATGAAACTGAAGAGATGGACGAAAAGCTCGGCACGCCATTTATTATCGGTGAGTCAGTGAAAGTGATGGATGGACCTTTTAGTGGTTTTACGGGATCTGTTGAGGAAGTCTTTGAAGAGAAGAAAAAGCTCAACGTGATGGTAAAAATATTTGGTAGAAATACCCCTGTGGAATTGAATTACATGCAAGTAGAAAAAACAGAATAGCAAGATGGCTAAGGAAATAAGTGGATATCTGAAATTACAGATTAAAGGAGGGGCTGCAAATCCGTCACCTCCAGTGGGACCTGCTTTAGGTAGTAAGGGACTTAATATAATGGAGTTCTGCAAGCAATTTAATGCAAGAACTCAAGAGAAGGCTGGTCAGGTACTTCCGGTATTACTTACAATCTTTAAAGATAAGTCTTTTGAGTTTGTAGTTAAAACGCCTCCGGCTCCTGTGCTTCTTTTAGATGCAGCGAAAAAGAAAAAAGGTTCACCAGAGCCCAATCGAAATAGGGTTGGATCTGTGACTTGGGATCAGGTTAAAGAGATTGCTGAGATTAAGATGCCTGATCTTAATGCATTTAAAATAGAAGCAGCGATGCGTCAAGTAGCTGGAACAGCTCGAAGCATGGGCATAAAAGTTACTGGAAACGCTCCTTGGAAATCATAATAACAAGATAATGGCTAAGCTAACAAAAAATCAAAAACTAGCAGCAGGAAAATTAGATGCTACAAAGACCTATTCTTTGGTAGAAGCTTCTTCTCTTGTGAAGGAAATTACTACAACCAAATTTGATGCTTCAGTTGATCTTGACATCAGATTAGGTGTTGATCCTAGAAAAGCAGACCAAATGGTAAGAGGCGTTGTTGCTTTACCGCACGGTACTGGTAAAGATATTAAAGTTTTGGCTTTAGTAACTCCTGATAAAGAGCAGGAAGCGAGAGATGCTGGGGCAGATTATGTAGGATTGGATGAGTATATTAAGAAGATCGAAGGCGGTTGGACTGATATTGATATCATAGTTACCATGCCCACAGTAATGGCGAAGGTTGGTAGACTAGGTAAGGTTCTTGGACCGAGAGGTCTAATGCCGAACCCTAAATCAGGAACTGTTACACTTGATGTAGGTAAGGCTGTACAAGAGGTAAAGGCAGGTAAAATTGACTTTAAAGTGGATAAATTTGGCATAATACACGCAAGTGTTGGTAAAGCTTCCTTCTCTCCGGAGAAAATTACTGAAAATGCGCAAGAGTTAATCCAAACTTTGGCCAAGCTGAAACCAGCTTCTGCTAAAGGTACTTATTTTATGAGTATGACCATGAGCTCAACTATGAGTAGTGGTATCTCAATTGATCAAAACTCTATAGCTGGAATCTAATATGAACAAGCAAGAAAAAGGACAACTTATAGAGGAGTTAAAGGTAAAGCTTTCTAACACAACTTATTTCTATGTAGCTAACGCTGATGGTATGAGTGTGAAGCAAGTAAATGCATTCAGAGGCTTGTGTTACGATAAAGGAGTGGAGTACAAAGTGTACAAGAATTCTTTTATTAAAAAAGCATTAGAGGCACAAGAAGCGGATTATTCTGAAATGTTTGAATCATTGAAAGGATTTTCGGGCGTATTGTTTTCTCCTGAAGTAGGAAATGCTCCGGCTAAAGTTATAAAAGAGTTTCGCAAGAAGCACAAGATTGAAAAGCCTTTGTTAAAAGCTGCGGCTATTGACACAGATGTATTTATTGGTGATGAGAACTTGGTTTTCTTAAGTGAGCTTAAATCTAAAAATGAGCTTATTGGTGATGTTATTGCATTGCTACAGTCACCAGCGAAGAATGTTATCTCTGCTCTACAGAGTGGTGGTAACAAACTATCTGGTTTAGTAAAAGCGCTTGAAGAAAGAGCTCAATAAGTAAAAAAGTAATAAAAAAAAATACTAAAATTTAAATAATACGAACATGGCTGATATCAAAGCAATTGGAGATCAATTAGTAGAATTAACAGTAAAAGAAGTTAATGAACTTGCTGACTACCTTAAAGATACACACGGTATCGAACCTGCAGCTGCTGCTGCTCCTGTAATGATGGCAGGTGCTGGTGCTGGAGACGTGGTTGAAGAGAAATCTACTTTCGACGTAGTTTTAATTTCTGCTGGTCCTGCTAAATTACAAGTAGTAAAAGCTGTTAAGGAATTAACAGGTTTAGGTCTGAAAGAAGCTAAAGAATTAGTTGACGGAGCACCTAAAGCTATTAAAGAAGGAGTAGCTAAAGATGAGGCGGAAGCGCTTAAGAAGCAACTTGAAGAAGCTGGTGCAGAAGTAGAATTAAAGTAATCAGTATAATCCTGCAAGGATTAACTGATTTCTGCCCAAGAAATTAGGCCTGGTCCCCGAAGTTTAAAAGCTTTTCGGGGTCAGGTCTTTTCCTGTTTGTACATATTTTTAGTGCAAACATTTTGTGTCTTTTGACACTTACCGTATAATACACAACTTTAAATATTCAGAGCCTTGGCTAATATAAATCAATCTGAAAGAATCAATTTTTCATCTATTAAGAGAGTAATTGATTACCCTGATTTCCTAGATGTACAATTACAATCATTCAAGGACTTTTTTCAATTAGAAACCCCTGCCGAAAAACGTGCAGAAGAAGGGATCTTTAAAGTATTTC
Organism: Marivirga sp.; assembly: GCA_046709585.1. Lineage (GTDB taxonomy): Bacteria > Bacteroidota > Bacteroidia > Cytophagales > Cyclobacteriaceae > Marivirga. The sequence continues at coordinate 5,076 of JBKEFO010000003.1, read as the reverse complement.
AGGAGAATTTTCCTATTTCTGATTCACGTGATAACTTCGTACTAGAATTTGTTGATTACTTGGTAGATCCACCAAAGTATGATATAGATGGCTGTATTGACAGGGGATTAACATATTCTGTTCCCCTAAAGGCGAAGTTGCGTTTATTGTGTAATGATGCTGATAATGAAGATTTCGAGACTATCGAGCAAGAGGTTTTCTTAGGTAACATTCCTTATATGACTGAGAAAGGTTCTTTCATCATTAATGGTGCTGAAAGAGTTATCGTTTCACAACTACACAGATCACCAGGTGTGTTCTTTGCGCAAAGCAAGCATACAAATGGTACGAAATTGTATTCAGCAAGAATTATTCCTTTTAAAGGTTCTTGGATTGAATTTGCTACAGATGTGAACAATGTCATGTACGCCTATATCGATAGGAAGAAAAAGTTTCCTGTTACTACTTTGCTAAGAGCGATAGGTTATGGATCTGATAAGGATATACTTGATTTGTTCAACCTTTCAGAGGAAATTAACGGTACAAAGGCTGCTTTGAAAAAAGCTGTTGGACGTAAATTGGCTGCAAGGGTATTAAGAACATGGACGGAAGATTTCGTTGATGAGGATACAGGAGAGGTTGTGTCTATCGACAGGAACGAGGTGTTGTTAGAGAGAGATTCAATTATTGAAGAGGAGGATATTGAGCTTATCCTTGATGCTGGTGTTAAGTCTATTATTTTACATAGAAAAGATGTTAACATCACTGATTACAGTATTGTATACAATACATTACAGAAAGATAATTCTAACTCAGAGAAAGAGGCGGTAGAGCAAATCTATCGTCAATTAAGAAACACTGAGGCTCCTGATGAAGCTACGGCTCGTGAAATCATTAACAACCTTTTCTTTTCAGAGAAGCGTTATGATTTAGGAGAAGTTGGACGTTATAGAATAAATAAAAAATTAGGATTAGATATTGATTCAGAAACGAAAGTTTTAACGAAAGTTGATATTATCCATATTGTTAAATACCTGATTGGATTGATCAACTCTAAAGCAATTGTTGATGATATTGATCACTTAAGTAACAGAAGAGTAAGAACTGTTGGCGAGCAGTTATATGCTCAGTTTGGTGTAGGTTTATCTCGTATGGCCAGAACCATTCGTGAAAGAATGAACGTGAGAGATAACGAGGATTTTAAACCTGTTGACTTGATTAACGCACGTACATTATCGTCTGTTATTAACTCTTTCTTTGGTACTAATCAGTTATCTCAGTTTATGGATCAAACGAATCCACTTTCTGAGATTACGCACAAAAGAAGAATGTCGGCATTAGGACCTGGAGGTTTATCCAGAGAAAGAGCTGGTTTCGAAGTGCGAGATGTTCACTATACGCACTACGGTCGTTTATGTACTATCGAAACTCCGGAGGGACCGAATATTGGTCTAATTTCTTCATTATGTGTGCATGCTAAAGTAAACAGCATGGGCTTTATTGAAACTCCTTACCGAAAAGTAGAGGGTGGTAAGGTAGATATGAGTGGTAATGTATTATACCTTACTGCTGAAGAAGAAGATGAGCACAACATTGCACAGGCAAATGCACCTATCGATGATAAGGGGCACTACCAAAATGATAAAGTAAAAGCAAGGTTTGAAGGTGATTTCCCAGTATTAGATCCAAAAGAGATTTCGTACATGGATGTTGCTCCTAACCAAATTGTATCTGTTGCCGCATCGATGATTCCATTTTTGGAACATGATGATGCCAACCGTGCATTGATGGGATCAAACATGCAGCGTCAGGCAGTTCCGCTACTAAGACCAGAGGCTCCAATTGTGGGTACTGGTTTGGAAGGTAGAATAGCACGTGATTCTAGGTCAATGATTATTGCAGCGAAAGACGGTGTAGTAACTTTCGTCGATGCTACGAAGATTGTCATTAAGTATGACATGAATGAGCAGGAGAAGTTAGTTTCATTTGCGGATGATGAGATCGTTTACGATTTAATTAAGTTCAGAAGAACTAACCAAAATACGACTATCAATCTAAAATCATTAGTATATAAAGGTGATAGAGTAACAAAAGATGAGATTCTATGTGAAGGTTATGCTACTGAGAAAGGTGAATTAGCTATTGGTAGAAACATGAAGGTTGCTTTTATGCCTTGGCAAGGATACAACTTTGAGGATGCGATTGTTATTTCTGAGAGAGTTGTAAGAGAGGATATTTTTACTTCTATCCACGTTGAAGAATTTGAATTAGAGGTTAGAGATACCAAAAGAGGTGAAGAAGAATTAACGTCTGAGATTCCGAACGTAAGTGAGGAAGCAGTGAAGAACCTTGATGAAAATGGTATCATCAGAATTGGAGCTGAAATTACCGAAGGCGATATTCTAATAGGTAAAATTACTCCTAAGGGAGAAACTGATCCTACTCCGGAAGAGAAGCTTCTAAGAGCTATTTTTGGTGATAAAGCAGGTGATGTAAAAGATGCTTCATTGAAAGCTTCCCCTTCTTTAAAAGGTGTGGTAATTGATACTAAGTTATTCGCCAGACATAAGAAAGATAAAGAAGGTAGAGCAAGTGCTAAAAAAGAAGTAGAAGTTTTAGCAAAAGTTTACAGTCGTCAGTTGTTGGCACTTCGTGAGAAGAAGATTGAGAAATTAACTGAATTACTTAATGGTAAAACATCTCAAGGCATCAAGCATAAGTTTGGTGATGAGATCATGAGTAAAGGCGTGAAGTTCAGTAGAACGAACGTAGAGAAGAATTTATTCCCTGAGAAAAACATTTATAGAGACGAAAGTAACTACAATGTTCCTGAGGAAGTAAACTTGATCTCAGATTTAATTTTAGACAATTGGACTAATGATGATGAGATCAATTCATTAATTGTAGACCTCGTTAGAAATTACAATAAGAAGAGAAACGAAATTGCAGGCAAGTTCAAAAGAGAGCGTTTCACGCTAGAGGTTGGAGATGAATTACCAGCAGGAATTGTTCAATTAGCAAAGGTTTATGTTGCTAAGAAAAGAAAACTTAAGGTTGGTGATAAGATGGCGGGTCGTCACGGTAATAAGGGTGTTGTAGCCAAGATTGTTCGTGATGAAGATATGCCATTCTTAGAGGATGGAACAACAGTGGATATTGTATTGAATCCACTAGGTGTACCGTCAAGGATGAACATCGGTCAAATTTATGAAACTGTTTTAGGATGGGCAGGTCTTAAATTGGGTAGAAAATATGCTACACCAATTTTCGATGGAGCCACTTCTGAGGAGGTAGCTAAGGAATTGTCTGACGCTGGTTTACCAGAGTTTGGTAGGACTTATCTATATGATGGTTTGTCTGGTGATCGTTTTGATCAAAAGGTTACAGTAGGTGTTATTTACATGCTGAAACTAGGTCATTTAGTAGATGATAAAATGCACGCTCGTTCAATCGGACCGTACTCATTAATTACGCAGCAGCCATTAGGTGGTAAAGCGCAATTTGGTGGTCAGCGTTTCGGTGAGATGGAAGTGTGGGCATTAGAGGCCTTCGGTGCTTCTCATGTGTTACAAGAGATCTTAACCATCAAGTCAGATGACGTTATAGGAAGAGCGAAAGCCTATGAAGCCATCGTTAAAGGTGAGAATATGGGTAAACCAAATATTCCTGAATCATTCAACGTATTGGTTCACGAGTTAAGAGGTTTAGCGCTAGAAATCACCTTAGATTAATTCATTTGTTTAATAAGGGGATGAAAGTCCCCCTTTTTTAGATACTTAGATACCAATAATTATGGCATTCAAAAAAAATAAAAAAATCAACACTGATTTCTCAAAAATAACGATCAGTTTGGCTTCTCCAGAATCTATTCTGGAAAGTTCTCACGGTGAAGTTACACAGCCAGAAACTATTAACTATAGAACGTATAAACCAGAAATGGGTGGTCTGTTCTGCGAAAGAATATTTGGCCCTGTTAAGGATTGGGAATGTCATTGTGGAAAATATAAAAGAATACGTTACAAAGGTATTATCTGTGACCGTTGTGGTGTTGAGGTAACTGAAAAGAAGGTGCGTAGAGAGAGAATGGGGCACATCGAGCTGGTAGTTCCTGTGGCACATATCTGGTATTTCAAATCATTACCGAACAAGATCGGATACCTATTAGGTTTACCGACTAAAAAATTAGATCAAATCATTTATTATGAAAGATATGTAGTAATCCAGCCTGGTATAAAGGAAGAGGATGGTACTGCGTATATGGATTTCTTAACGGAAGATGAGTATTTAGATATACTTGATAAGCTTCCAAGAGAAAATCAACAATTAGATGATGATGATCCAAATAAGTTTATTGCTAAAATGGGTGCTGAATCATTAGATATGCTTCTAGGCCGATTGAAGTTAGATGAGCTGTCTTATGAATTACGTCACCAAGCGGCGACGGATACTTCTCAGCAAAGAAAAGCGGAGGCTTTAAAAAGATTGAGAGTTGTTGAAGCATTCCGTGATGCTAGGACTAGAATAGAAAACAGACCGGAGTGGATGATCATCAAAATGGTACCGGTAATTCCACCGGAGTTAAGACCGTTAGTGCCATTAGATGGAGGTCGTTTTGCAACATCAGATTTGAATGATCTTTATAGAAGAGTTATTATCAGAAATAATCGTCTAAAGCGTTTAATTGATATTAAAGCACCAGAAGTAATTCTTAGAAATGAGAAACGTATGCTTCAGGAGGCTGTAGACTCACTTTTTGATAACTCAAGGAAGGTAAACGCAGTAAGGTCAGATGGCAATAGAGCTTTGAAGTCACTTTCAGATATGCTGAAAGGTAAGCAGGGTCGTTTCCGTCAAAATTTATTAGGTAAGCGTGTAGATTATTCAGGTCGTTCTGTAATTGTAGTAGGACCAGAATTGAAAATGCATGAGTGTGGTATTCCTAAGAATATGGCTGCTGAGCTTTTTAAGCCTTTTGTAATCAGGAAATTGATTGAAAGGGGTATTGTTAAGACAGTGAAGTCTGCTAAGAAAATTGTAGACAGAAAAGATCCTGTAGTGTGGGATATCTTGGAGAATGTAATGAGAGGACATCCGGTA
>JBKEFO010000002.1:0-33324 GCA_046709585.1 Marivirga sp. | reverse complement strand
GTCACCAGTGTCTGTGACTATTTGGAGTAGAGTGCTTTTATCTGTATAAAAACCAGGTAGTACGATTCCTTTTTCTGCAGTGAAATTATATACCAAAATTACTGCTCTATAGTTAACATTTCCTCCGAAAATTATCGCGTCATTCTTTAGTTCAAATTCGGTTAGAATAATAGGTACTACGTTTTTATAATCATAGATTCTATAGCTGTCGTCTTTAGTGTCGAAAACAATAAACTTCAGATCTTCTGCATAGTTAATACCCTCTTGAAATAGTAAAACAAATTTTCCGTTATCGTAACTGTAGCCTTTAAAGTCGTATTTTTTCTCAATTAGGAGCTCAATTGTACTAACTTCGCGAAGTGCAGTATCTAGTCGGATAACTTCCCAAGCATTTTCATTTGCTGTACCTTTATCTATTTGTTCTTTAAAAATGTAGATGCCATTCTCTTCAGCCGAAACGATGTTATATGATTGATTAATATTCTCAATATCAACCTCAAATCTGGTAGGTTGCCTGATTTGTGCAAATGCGAAAATAGTAATAAATAAAAACAAAAAGGTGAGTAAACTTCTTACCATAGGGCTGATTTTAATGAAAGTTAATGTCAAGCATCGCTTTATGCAAATTAAGCTGCAACAATTAAGAATTAATTCCTTCAGTAGAAATTATACTGTTATTTTTACAAAAAAACATTCGGGTGGAAAATAAACAAATTATAAAACTTTTAAAGCAGACTACTAAACTGATGGAATTGTTTGGTGAAAACGATTTTAAGATCAGAAGTTATAATTCTGCAGTTTTTAACATTGAGAAAGCAGATGTCCGTTTAGCTGATCTTAGCCAAGAAGCATTAAATAAAATAGATGGGATTGGTAAAAGCATCTCAGCGACAATTTATGAGATAGCAACCACTGGCCAGTACAGCTACCTAAATGAGTTAAGGGAAAAAACACCTGCGGGTGTTTTAGATATGATGCAGCTAAGTGGATTCGGTCCCAAAAAGGTTAAGCTATTGTGGGAGGAGTTACAAATTGAAACACTAGAAGATCTTATTCAAGCGTGTAAGGAAAATAAGGTTGCAACATTAAAAGGATTTGCTGAAAAGACGCAAGCGCAATTAATGGTGGCGGCAAAATTCCGTATCGGTACGAGAGGCTTCTTGCATTTCAGAGAAGCAGAACTGTTAGCGAAGGAAATAATCGAGTTTTTAACAGGCTTCAGTAATTCCAACTTAATAGGCGTTACTGGTGGCATTAGAAGAAAATTAGAAACGATAAATGTAGTGGAGATATTAATTGCCACTAATGAGAAATCGAAAGTCATAAAAACTTTCAAAGAAAAAGTTGACTTCGAGATTAATCCTAAACTATCAGGGCCCTTAAAGCTAACGCTTATTCATCTTTCTACTAAAGTAACTGTTGACGTCTTGTTCTGTAAAGAGGAAGATTTTGTAAATGAATTGTATAGGACATCTGCAAGTCCTAGGCATTTGTCGCATATCCTAGGCTCGGGAGAATCTATTTACACTGAATTAAAGAAGCGTCGATTTGCCAGTGAAGAAGCTTTTTACAAAGAAATAGGACTACCTTTTATTCCGGTGGAATTAAGAGAAGGTCTTTGGGAGTTCGATTTAGCAGCGCAAGGAAACGTGCCCAAATTGGTTGTTGTCGATGATTTAAAAGGTATTCTCCATAATCATAGTACTTATAGTGATGGGGCTCATACCTTGGAACAGATGGCAACCTATTGTAAAAGCTTAGGTTATCAGTACCTAGGGATTTCAGACCACAGTAAGACGGCAGTTTATGCTAATGGGTTATCAGAAAATAGGGTAAAAGAGCAACATCAAGAAATTGACCTTTTGAATCAGCAGTTAGCACCTTTTAGAATTCTTAAGGGAATAGAGTCCGACATATTAAATGATGGTTCGTTAGATTATTCTGATGAGATCTTAGAGACATTTGATTTTGTGGTAGCATCAATCCATGCTCAACTTAATATGGATGAGCAAACCGCAACAGAGCGGTTAATTAAGGCGATTGCAAATCCTTACACCACCATGTTAGGTCATCCTACAGGTAGGTTATTGCTAAAAAGAAAAGGCTATCCTATTAACCATAAAGCTGTGATCGATGCTTGTGCTGAATACGGAGTAATTATTGAGATTAATGCACATCCCTGGCGGTTAGATTTAGATTGGAGGCATGTGAAATATGCACTAGACAAAGGTGTTAAAATTGCAGTTAATCCAGATGCACATGAAGAAAAAGGTTACCACGACATGTATTACGGTGTTTGTGTTGGAAGAAAAGCAGCCTTATCTGCTGAAGATACTTTTAATGCATTGAGCCTTGATGAGGTGGTGAGTTACTTCGATAAAAGAAAGGAAAGAGCTTCCGTCCTACTACAGAATAAAAACATATGAAAGAACAAGAGATAAAAAAAGTACTTATTGTAAGGTTTTCTTCTATTGGAGATATTGTGCTCACCACGCCAGTAATTAGGGCCATAAAGATACAACGACCCAATGTGGAGGTTCATTATGCGACAAAAAAACAATTTGCAGGCATAGTGGAAAATAACCCTTATGTTGATAAAGTCCATCTTCTTGATGGCAAACTTGCTACTTTAATTGACGCGCTTCATGCAGAAAAATTTGATTTTGTAGTTGATTTGCATGGCAATTTAAGGACGAAACTTATTAAGGCACGCTTAGGTGTGAAATCGGCTACTTTTGACAAGTTAAATTATGAAAAATGGCTTTTGGTTAACTTAAAGATTAATACGTTACCAAACGTACACATAGTTGATCGATACATGAAGGCTGTAGAAAAGTTGGGCGTTCATAAAGATGATTTTGGGTTAGATTATTTTATTCCAGAAAAAGATGAAGTAGAGCTGTCATGGTTACCGGTATCGCATCAAGAAGGTTATGTAGCTTATGTAATTGGCGCACAGCATCAAACAAAAAAGTTACCAGTAAAAAGAATGATTGAGCTATGCGATAAAATCAATAAGCCGATAGTTATTGTTGGTGGGCCAGATGATGTCGAGGATGCGAAAGCAATAGAAAAATTTTTCGAGAGGAGCACAGATTCCGTCGCTTTTGAAGAGAAATTAACGGAATTGGGAAAAAAGACGACCATTTTTAATGCTTGCAGTAAGTTTAATTTGAATCAATCTGCTTCCTTGGTTAAACAGGCGAGTTATGTATTTACACATGATACAGGTTTGATGCATATTGCTGCAGCATTTAAGAAACAGATTTTTTGCATCTGGGGAAATACGATTCCCTCCTTTGGAATGTATCCTTATAAGACAAAATTTACAATTTTAGAAAACAATAAGGTGAATTGCAGACCCTGTTCAAAAATAGGTTATCAAGCCTGCCCTAAAGGCCATTTTGATTGTATGAATAAAATTGTGTTTGATTTCTATCTGCCGTACGAGGGCTAGTAAAAAGCATCTTCAATGTGCAGGTGCTTCTCAGGATTGGATAGGTTGATGGAAATAATATCGAAACGGATGTCTTTCTCCCAATTAATTGCATGAATGTAAGCATCAGCACCTTCTATTATCTTATTTATTTTCCCTTGGTCTACCTTGTCTTCTGGATGATGGAATTCCTCGTTCTGTAGTGTTTTCACTTCAATGAAGACTAACAAATCATTTTGTAAACAAATCAGGTCAATTTCAGAGCGTTTGTGCCTGAAATTTTTCTCAAGCACTTCGTATCCTTTTTGGAGAAGAATAGATTCTGCCATTCGTTCACCTTTATCACCTATTTGTTTTGTATTCATAGCGATTCATACAACTTAGCGTATATTTGCAATATAATTAAACTAAACCGCTTAAGACCAGTCTTTAAGCGTTTCGAATGCTATTTAAAAAAAAATATAATTTAAATAAGATTCCTTGAATTATAAAGTCAATAAAAAAACAACGTTTTTACCATTGGGGTTGATGGATTATCAAAAGGCCTGGGATTATCAGGAAAAGCTTTTTGTAGAAACCATTGCGATAAAAATATCGAACAGAAAATCGCTTGAAGATGAACAGCAGGTTACACCCAATTATCTCATTTTCTTAGAGCATCCTCATGTATATACATTGGGTAAAAGTGGTTCGGAAAGTAATCTTTTATTAGATGATAAGGGGCTACAAGAAAAAGAGGCATCTTATTATAAAATTAATAGAGGAGGTGATATTACCTACCATGGCCCCGGACAAATTGTAGGTTATCCAATTTTAGATTTAGATAATTTTTTTACAGATATCCATAAATATTTACGCCTATTAGAGGAAGCTGTGATGCTTACGCTACAGGATTATGGTATTCCATCGGGTAGAATAGATGGGTTAACAGGAGTATGGATAGATTATGAGGAAGGAGCTACCAACCCGCGGAAGATTTGCGCCTTAGGTGTTAAGAGTAGTAGATGGGTAACCATGCATGGTTTTGCTTTTAATGTTAATACTAATTTAGCGTATTTTAAGCATATTATTCCCTGTGGTATTGATGACAAAGCAGTTACATCTATGGAGGTCGAACTAGGGATGAAACAGAATTTTAATGAGGTATCTGAAAAGTTAAAAAAGCATATCGCAGATTTATTTGAAATGGATTTACAAGGTTAATCAAATGAGAAAAGACATAGATTTTTCGCCTGTTACAGGGGTAGATTTAGTTATTGCAAAAACCGAAGAAGCTGAGGATATTAGATGGGATGTTTTTCTTATTAACAGAAATTTAATTGAATTGAAGCGTGTAATGATTACCGCTAAAGGTTATAGCGAAGCGAGTAAAGGGGAGCAAAAGAAGACCTCGACATTAAGGCATTCTATAGCGCAAGTAGAGGAACAAAGCTTTGCTTTGATTGAGCCTATTGATGATTCTGTATTTAAACTTAACAATGAATACTGGGTAAGCTATTATATATTAGATCAAGTATTTGATAAGAAATTCGTGTTTGTTCCCGATTCAATTACAGATGCTAATTTGCAATATATACCAGAGTTAGACAAGATGGGCATTAGGCATGCGTAGGAATAGCAGCGTTTAAAAAATTTACGTATCAATAAGTTAAAAAATCTTATAAGTTCTAGTTAGAGGGGTTTTGGTAGGGTATGCTAATTGTAAAATTTGCACCAATTGTGGAGGGTACTAGTTGAATTTTGCCACCCATTTTTTCTATAAGTGCCTTTACTAAATACAGACCAAGACCTGTAGAGGATTCATTGTTTGTAGGTTGTGCACTTAATTTTTGAAACTTATTATACAGCATGGTACGGTCTTTTTCTGTAAAGCCGGGCCCCTCATCTTTCACATGAAACAAGACGTGATTATCGTTGGTTTCTGTCTCAAAACTTATATTTGATGCTGCAGGGGAGAATTTCACTGCATTGGAAAATAAATTCAGCATGGCGTGCTGCATAAGTTCGTCATCGATAGTAATGTGTAAATTTTGTTTGATATGGTTGGTGAATTGAGTTTTTTGACCTTTAGCCTCTGTCATCTGTTGCAATTCGTCGTAGCATGTAGCAATCAGATTCTGTACATTAACAGACTTAAAATTGGGCTCTAGCGCTTTTTGTTCCACATCTTGTGCTTCTAGCAAGTTTATAATAAACTTTCTGCTGTTATCCGATATTTTTTCTATCATCTGAATAAGGGCAATTTGCTCTTCAGAGAGCCCTTTCTCAGATAGAAGAATGCCAGCAAGTCCTTTTATCTTGTTAAATGGAGACTTTAAATCATGAGCAACTAAATGAATTAGATCCATCTGTTGTTGGTTAGCTTGCTCAATTTCTTTGTTTTTCTTTTGAAGTTGTTCGTTTTGAAGCGTAATCTTCGATTTACTTGCACTTATTCTACTGTAGGCATAATATAGACTGATGGCAATTAACAAGATTGCTATAATGATTATAAAGCCTACATTGAGGCGGCTTGATTGTTCATCATACTTCACATTTTGTAAGGCCAAGTTCTTTTTTAAGTTCGCATTTTCTAGTGCACTCATTTTGGTGTCAAACATAATCTCATTGATAGCTATATATTTCAACCTATCCTCGTTGAAAACTACCTTGTTTAGGGAGTCTTGTTTTTTTAGATATATTATGCTTTCGGTATAATTTTGCTTGTATTCATAAAAAGTAGCCCACAGAGAATAGACATTCAATAGCACACTTTTATTACCAAAGGTATTGGCTATTAGTTGAGCCTGCTGCAGTGTTTCATATGCCAGATTAACATCGTTTAACTTGAGGGCATTATTAGAGATGCTTAAATAGGTTTTAGCTTCATACACTGGATCTTCTATATGCTCATAATACAACAGTGATTTTTGATAGTATTCATCCGCCAGCAGGAAGCTACCATTTGCAGCTTCTAAATCGCCTAAGCTTTTATTTATTCTAGCCTGATATCTTTTTTCTCCCACTGAGTCGCTTAAGAATAGCGCTTCATTCAAATAGTATTTTGCTGAATCATACTGCTCTAAAAAATAATAGACCCTTCCAGTAGTTTCTTTTATATAAATTTCAAATCTCAAGAAAGGACTTTTCTTGATTAGCATATTAGCCTCCTTACTTTTTTGCAAGGCAGTTTTGTATTCTTTTAATTGAACATAAACATCTGCTATATTCTTGGTATATAGAGCCAGGGAAGCATAGTCGGTTGAACCTTTTTTTAGTTCAAATGCTTTTAATAGGTATTCTAGCTCTTTATGGTAATCTCCCATACTGGAAAAAACGATAGAAAAATTATTGTAAACAGCAGGTAAAACAGAAGTGTTTTTCGTGTTAATAAGTATTTCGATAGCATTATTGAAGTACTCTATGGCAGTCATGTAATTCCCTGTTTGCCTATAGTAATCACCAAGATCTTTTTGAATGGTAGCAAGTTTAAGAGAGTCATTTGTGATTTCCGCAATTTTTTTCACTCGGTGATAGTATGAAGCGGCAGAGTCAAATCGACCATTGTACCAATGTACATTTCCCTTAATTTCAAGTGCTAGTAATTTAAATCGATCAGTGGGGGCAGTTTTCTCCAATGAGTCGGCAAAACCATAGGCCTTAGTATAATCAAATTGTTTATAATGATAGACCATGATCCCATAATAGGCCTTTGCCTGCAATAGGTTAAGCTTTTTTTCTTTCGCTAGCCTCAAGGCCTCTTTATAGTATTGTAAAGATTTGTCTTGGTTTGTTTTTGCAAAAAAAGCAGCAGTGTCTAATAATTGTGTGACTTCTTTTTCCGATGTTATTCCACTTGCCTCAAGGGGTGTCCACAGTAGCACTAGGATAGTTATACAGCTAAATAAGTAAAGTCTTCGGATAATATGATGTGTTAAGTGATTCAAGAGAACATCTATTCTTTAATATAGAGAAAACTTTGCTTTTGCCGCGCTTTTGTTTAAAAAAAAGGCGGAATGAATGGCTATCGTCAATTATTTACTAAAATAATGAAGCAAATAGCCTGTTAGCTATGCCGATGCAGCCAAGTGGCTACTTCCTTAAAGTGGTCGTCTTTGGCGTCAGGATGAGTTAGCAGAGTGATATGGTCGTAATTGTTTAAGTAACCCTGTTTAGTGCCAATTTCCTTAAATTGATGGCTTGCTTTATTTCCAATTTCTGATAAAAGCCTCTTAACATCCTTTGGATGGCCAGCATGGGTGTCTTTAGCACCTGTAATAGAGAGTATGGGTGGTAATTTTTTGTCCTGTAGTGCTGTAGCATAATTGAAGCCATCGAAGGCATCAATCCACTCTTTTGAATACACCCATTTATTTGCTTCAAGAAAGAAATTCTTTGATTCATTGTCACTTCCTGCTTTGTACTTTACGGCAGGTAAAAAGCCATATTTATGAACTAAATAGGTTCCCAGCAAATTCCACAAGAGATCCACGTTGAGCCATCTCTTAGGGCTTTGCACTCTTACGTCTCTTTTTGAACCAAAGAAGACGACGCCCTTGAGTTCTGGATAACTAAATCTGGCCAGGTAAGAGAGTGTAATAACACCGCCCCAGCTATGTGCGATTATGTGTACAGGCTTTTTGCCGGATAACCCATGAATACCATTAATAAGATTAGGCATATCTTCCATGATAGCCTCCTTTTGACCAAAGTTGGAGGAGGCATCAATAGAAGGTACGCTCAATCCTTTTCCCCGTAAATCAACGACGAATACATCAAAACCTTGCTCAGCCAAGAATGGTGCTAAGCCTTTACCTGATTTTGAATAAAATATGCGGCCATCTTCAATGCTTCCATGAATAAGCATCAGAGCGGGTCCATCGGTATGTTTAAAGATTCTTTTATAATGTAGCTTGTAATTATTTTTGTCTACGAAATGGCTTTCAAATTGAATCATCGTTCAATTTATTGAAAAACTATTAGGCATGCATAATAAAAGTCGAAGAAATTATATTTTAGGCGGTAAAAGTAGCTTTCCTAACCTTTCTAAGCTATAATCCTCAAATAGTTGGTTGTTTACCTCTAATTCTAATCCAGCATAAGTTGTCGGATATTTATTTCTAAAGTGCGTTGTTAGTCCGTCATCGATCCCTAGATACGGGTAATTAAATTTGATGCGCCAATTAGGCATTTTTGTTTGAATAGAATGCATCCATGCATTTGCATAACTTAGCTCGGTAGGATTTTTCGGGTCAAAAAGTATACCTATTTCGGCATCTCTTCTTACACCATTTAAAATTGGTGTGAAGCTATGAATAGATAAATGATACGTGAGTTTATGCGCCGTTATTTGTTTTTGTATCAAACCATCAATGGTGTTGACATAAGGTATATAGATTTCCTCCTTTAATTTATTCTTTTGTACGTCTGTAAAGTCTTTGCTAATACTTGAGAAAAGTTCAGGTTCCGTGATTGATCTGTTTTGTTCTATTAACAGACGACTTATAGTGCTATAGTGAAGGTCTGAATTAAGTTTTACTTGAAAGTATTTAGCTAACTCTAGTGCACCACGGTCCCAGCTAATGTGTGTTCTTAATTTATCTTGAAAGCGAGTGAAATATTTTTGATAATTTGAAGGGATGTCATAGCCTCCATGTTCGCAACTTAATATTATATTTTTCATATTAGTAGATATATAAAAGAGTGTAGGAAATGGGGGATTAAAGCTAACGAATCCATCTCTTTTATTGATTATTTTATTTGTTTATGGTGAATAATGAGTTGTCTGCTAAACATTTACTTAACTCCCTATAGCACTCTGTAATAGCTTCTGTAGAAGGTTGGCTTCCCAAGCTACTCAAAATTCTTTCAGAAAGGCTGCCATTTGCTAAAATATTGCGTATCACAGCGTCACTTTTTGGGCTTAGTACTATTTCCGATAATAGATTTTCCCATATGTTTTTAACGGAAACAGAGTCCTGCAGTTTGGTGCCGAAAATATTTTTATAATTTTTATTTTTTACTACTGCATTCATTCCAGTTGTAATAGTATCTCTATAAATTTGATACAATTCATTTTCAGAAATTGACGGTAGCTTGTTATGGTCATAAATTATGCGCTTTAATACTGCAACTATTAACTCTGCTACTGCTATGTCGGCAAGCGGGCATTCTTGTAGGTCAATTATCCTTATTTCGATGGCGTTTCTGTCAAAACGAGTGATAGCACCTCTGGAGTTGAGCCATTCTTCTTGTAGTAAGCCTTCCGGATCATAGGGAGCAATATCTCTGTATAATTGTTGTAATATAATTGCTTCATAGGCTACTTTGTCCTTTACCGATTCGGGTATGACTTTTCCAGTAATTGAAGGAATCTTCCGCTGGTTTTCTTCGTAAAAAGCAAGTCTGTTGTCATTGTAATCTCCTTTTTTTCCCTCGTAAATAGGGCTCGAAGCAGTTAATGCGGGAATTAAAGGCATCAGGATTCTTATCGCTTCATGCAACTTAAAGAACTCCTCATCAGTAGAGAATGGTAAGTTAATATGCATGCTTTGCAGGTTTCCCCAACCATGTCCTTTGCAGTTAAAGATTTTATTATACTGCTCATATATCTCATTTCTATGGTGCGGCCATAATTTTAAATCAGTTAATGGATTTAACAAGGGGTGCATAGCGGTAGGCATTAACATTTGCCCTTTTTTGTCTAGAAGCTGATTGATTTCTTTCACATTAGCATGAAAGCTATCTGCTAAACCCTCTAAAGTATTTACTGGCAGCGTTGTTTTTAATTCTATCACATGCAGTACTAGTTCATTTGACCAGCTAATAATGCCATTTTCAAGTTCATCGGTTATGGTCCCATTTTTTTCTTCAATAAGATTATCTGTATAAGGAGCGGGGCTGATGTCATCCTTATTTACTAGCATATACTCCAATTCAATGCCAAAGCATTCAAATAATTTAAAGCTTGATTTACTAGGTGTATTCATCTTATTAGTTGACTTGGGGGCTTGTTTTTGATTGTTGGATACGTTTTAAAAACACTTCCATTATTTGTGTGTATAATTTATCCTTAAGAAAAGCATCCTCTACTCCGGTATCAATATTTGGGTTATCATTTATTTCTATGATAAAGAATTTATCTTCTTTTTGTTTAATATCTACTCCGTAAAGACTAGTACCTATTAGTTTTGAGAGGGTTTCAGCTATTTTTATTACACCTTTAGGGGCTTGTTCTACGGCCATTGTTTCTACCTTTCCATACTTGCCGGTCTTGGCACTTTTGTCCCAGCTAACAATTTGCCAATGTTTGCCGCTCATATAGTACTTACAAGCATAAATAGCTTTGCCATCTAGCACACCTATACGCCAATCAAAGTCTGTTTGTAGAAACTGTTGACCTACTATAAGGTCTGATTTGTCTAATAAGGCGGTTACCTTCTCAAGGTATTCCTTCTCGTCTTTTGCTTTACTAACCCCTTGACTAAATGCACTATCGGGCTGCTTGAGTATAATCGGGTAGCCAAGGACCTCTGGTGCCAACGGGATATTGTCTTTGTGGATAATTACAGTTTCGGGCATATTAAGCTTGTGCATCTTGAGTAGCTCTGCAAGATAAACTTTGTTACTGCATTTTATGATGCTTTCTGGATCATCAATAACCACCAGTCCTTCTGCTTGAGCCCGCTGGGCAAAACGGAAGGTGTGATGGTTTACAGCGGTGGTCTCTCTGATAAATAAGGCATCGTAAGAAGACAATAAGTTGTAATCATCTTTCGTTATTAGCTCGGCATGTATCCCTAGCTGATTAGCTGCCTTGATCATCTTTTGTAATGTCTTTTCAGAACTAGGTGCAGTTATTTCCTTCGGGTCCCAAAGTATTGCCAAATCATATCCTTTGGTATTTCTTTCTGGAACATTAAATTTTCTGGACTCAAAATACCGCTTAGCCGCATTCTGAACAAAGTCTTTATGATCAACGGGTATCTCGCTGGTGGTAATTGCAGATATCGTGGAGATCGTCCACTTGTCATTAAAATGGGTGAAATGTGCTCTGATAAATGGGGCCTGGAATAGATTAAATAGCTGTAAACTTAGACTGTCGTACTTCTTCG
The DNA here is from genome assembly GCA_046709585.1 of Marivirga sp. Classification (GTDB taxonomy): domain Bacteria; phylum Bacteroidota; class Bacteroidia; order Cytophagales; family Cyclobacteriaceae; genus Marivirga. The sequence continues at coordinate 21,795 of JBKEFO010000002.1, read as the reverse complement.
ACAAGTTTTTACCAAAATAGATTGATAAGGTGAACTTGTCTGACTTGATATCTTTTAGCGTTTTTTGAATAGATGCTTCCAGCTCAGCAGTTAAGATCTTAATTACGGAACTAGATTTCATGTCCTGAATGGTGGCTATACTTGGAATAGCCTTGTGTTTTCTCGCGGCAGCAAGTAAAGAGACATAATAGCCACTACTTTGGTATTTATAGTGCCTGCTGAGATTGAATATTTTTGCATTTTTAAGTGCTGAGTATTTTGGGTCCGTAAGGTACTGTTTGGAGGTAATTACTTCCACCCCATCTATATTGAAATCCCAATCTTTTAAATTTGTAACAGTGATGATGATTTGCATTTATTTTCTGTTAATGATTAATAAGTTGGCGTCATAAGTAATGATGCCCAATAAGATGGCACAGATCAGGTGGTCTATTGAAACTTGGTAAATTTGTTTCTTGTAGGCATTTGCATGCAATGGATCTGCAATTTTCACCAAACCTTTGACACTGTCTATTCCGTGAAGCACCACAAAGTGACCCGATGGTTCGCCTTCAATGTCATTAAACACTACAGGTTCTCCCATTTCTCTTTTCTCATTATACAGATATGTCGCACTTAGGCCTGTTAAAACGGGCTTATTTTGAGCTAGATAGTGCATTATTAGGGACTCATTTAAGGTCTTATAACTGATTTTGCCACCTAGTTCAAGGTATTTTATGTAGGCTTCTGATGCCTGAATAAACTTGGGGTCTTTCTTAAAGATTAATTGCTGACGCAGTTTTTTCGTCAGGTCTATATTTTTCTCTTGAAACCAACTAGGGTCAAATATTTTTAAATTATAGGTAACGACTTCTACCTCGAAACCTCTTTTTAGAGCATCTATGCCAAGCATTACTGCTAAAGTGCCCCCTGCATCAAGGTACTCAACAGTACTAATTACTTCCTCAAGAGGAACAACCTCTTCTAAGTAATTATAGACAGCATGTAAGCAGGTGGGGCCACAAGTGCTGTCCGTTGGTTGTCTGGAAATATCCAGCGCTAGTATTTTTTCTTGCACATTAAGTGATTAAAGTGAGCCTACTAACGCTAACGGAATGGAGTGGTTGCCTTTTTTAGGAAAATTATTTTCGAGAGAAGACAAAAATCATATATGCAATAAAAATAAGCAGGTAAATAGCTGATTCCCAACGATCTAATTTCTTTTTGCTAAAGGTGAACATAAACACAAAAAGCATCAATGAGCCAGCTATTAAGAAAAGCATATCAGTGTTAAATTCGGTATTGTAATTGATAGGTCTTATTAATCCATTGACACCCAGAATCAGAGAAATATTGAAAATGTTTGAACCTATGACATTTCCAATGGCAATGTCGGCCTTACCCTTATAAGCAGCAACTACAGAAGTAGCCAATTCTGGGAGTGAGGTACCTGCAGCAAGTATGGTGAGCCCAATCATTTTCTCGCTGATAGCCATATTTCTTGCTATCTCAACAGAGTGATCTACTACCATCCTACCGCCAATAACTAGACCAGCAATACCTCCAAATATCATTAAGAAGGTCGTCAGATTAGTGTAGTTCTTTGTTTCATCTGGAAACTCCAAAGGCGATTTATTACGCTTTACACTTCTGAAAATATAAAATAGAAATCCACCAAAACATAGCAGCAATAAAATACCGTCTAGCTTTCCAATACCATTCTCACTTGATCCGAAAAAGAACACATCATTGACTAAGATGAAGAACACAAGGCATAGCGCTAAACTGAAGGGGATCTCACGCCAAACTGTGTTTGAGTGAACTCTTAATGGTCTCACTATACCAGCAATACCTAGTATCAATAGAAGGTTAAAAAGACTGCTGCCAATAATATTACCAAAAATAACATCATCTAATCCCTTTGAACCTGAAACCAAGTTAACTACCATTTCAGGAGCGGATGTACCCATGGCCACTATGGTAAGGCCGATGATAATTTCTGGTACGTGGAATTTTTTTGCAAAAGAAGCAGCACCACTGACCATAAAGTCGGCACCCTTTATTAAAAGGATAAATCCAAATACTATAAAAGAGATGCTAATGCCTATTTCCAAATTAGTGTTCTATCGTAAAAAAGAAATATACCATTACTTAAGCAGTGAAAGAAAGAATAAGCTTATTATAATTTATTATTTTCTATAATTAGTTTTAATAAGGTAAGAATCATGATTTTTTTCTCTTACTTTAGCAATTATGGGAAGAGGAGATAAAAAAACTAAAAAAGGAAAAATAGCGCAGGGATCTTTTGGAGTCACAAGGCCGAAAAAGCCTTCTAATGGTCAAAATGCGTTAGTAGATCCAACGAAAAAGGTTGAAAAGCCAGTAGAGAAAGTAGAGACAAAGGAAAAGAAGCCTGCTGCTAAAAAGCCTGAATCTAAAAAGGTGGAAAAATAACTTATAATTACTTTGCTATTTAAGATTACGAGTATACATTTGTGCAAATGAAAATTAATAACGCAAATACAAATTGGTGGTGGACTTCTTAACGTAAGAGAACGGCACTGTTATATATAAAATATTTAACCCCGCCGAAAGCGGGGTTTTTTTTTGATTAATACAAAATGAAAACAAAAAGCATAAACATTTGGTGGTGGCAAGTATATACTTTCAATTAAGGATGAACCGAGCTACTATGCCAATTTTTAAAAGAGCTTGTCGGACATCCGACAAGCTTTTTTTTTAGTCAAAAATGATTAGACAGATTTAAAAAGATGAAAATTAAAAAGAAACATATCAGCCTTCCTGCAGACTCATTTACCCCAGTAGGGCTTTATCTGAGGTTGAGAGATCAGTTTTCGAATACTATCTTACTTGAAAGTAGTGATTACCATACCCGACGGAACAGTTTCAGTTATATTGCTGCCCAATCGATAGTAGACATACAGTCTGATGGAAAGGAAATATTTACTAATATCGAAGGTGAAGAAGCCACATCAACAATTACCAACAAGCTTGAAGTAGCTGATAAGTTGAATGAATTTATCTTTCAATTTGAGTGTGATAAGATATTACCAAAAGATGATTTCGAGGAGAGTGGGTTTTTTGGTGCTACTGGCTTTGACGGAGTTCAGTTTTTTGAAGACATCAATTTCGAGAATAAACAAAATGAAATTCCTTTCTTGCGGTATCATTTTTATCGCTTTGTGATAGTATTTGATCACTTTAAGGATGAATTACACATATTTGAGCATCAGCTAAATAAAAGCTATGATTACAGCTTAAATGACATGGTTCAATTGATATTGAATCGTTCGCTACCTCAGTTTAATTTCTCGAAAGTAGGAGAGGAGTCTTCAAACCAAACAGATGAAGAGTTCCTTAAAATAATTAATAAAGGGATTGATCATTGCAAGCGAGGAGATGTATTTCAGATCGTTTTATCTAGGCAATTCTCTCAACAGTTTAAAGGTGATGAATTCACTGTATATAGGGCATTACGCTCCTTAAATCCCTCGCCTTATCTTTTCTATTTTGATTATGGAGACTATAAGTTGTTTGGCAGCTCGCCAGAAGCACAGGTAAGTATAAAAGAAGACAAGGCATATGTTAACCCTATCGCCGGCACTTATAAGAGAACAGGTGATGACAAAGCAGATGCTGCTCTAGCGGAGAAACTACTAAAAGATGAGAAAGAAAATGCAGAACATACCATGTTGGTGGATCTCGGTAGAAATGACTTGTCTAAGAATGGTCATGATGTTAAGGTAGATGTATACAAGGAAGTTCAATTTTATTCGCACGTCATTCACTTGGTAAGCAAGGTAAGTGCAACAGTACCTGAAAAGATGTCTATCAAGTTGTTGGGTGATACCTTTCCAGCAGGAACCTTAAGTGGTGCCCCTAAGTATAAAGCACTGCAGCTTATAGATCGTTATGAGCCTACCAGTAGAGGTCTTTACGGGGGTGCTGTAGGCTTGATAGGTCTAAATGGTAACTTAAACCATGCAATTATTATCCGCTCTTTTGTGAGTAAAAACAATACTTTAAAATACCAGGCTGGTGCAGGGATCGTGGCATTGTCTGATCCCCAATCTGAGTCAGAAGAGGTGCATAATAAGCTCTTCGCTCTACGAAAAGCCATGGAAAAAGCAACGCATTTATTTGACACGCAAAATGCACTGTCGTCATGAAAAGGTTAAAAATATTATTGATTGATAATTATGATTCTTTCACCTACAATTTAGTTGAAACAGTTAGACAGCTTGATTTAGCGGTTGACATAACAGTATGGCGGAACGACAAGTTTGTGCTTTCTGATGTGGCGGTATTTGATAAAATAATGCTTTCTCCAGGCCCTGGAGTTCCTTCTGAGGCAGGTTTGTTAAAAGAAGTTATTGCATTTTATGCTCCTACCAAACCAATTTTAGGTGTTTGTTTAGGTCATCAAGCCATAGGTGAGGTATTTGGGGCACAATTGCATAACCTCGAGAAGGTATTACATGGCATACAAACTACTATAAGCTGTCAAGAGCATTATCTTTTTGATCAAGTAGAAAAAGAGCCGACGGTCGGTCGGTACCATTCTTGGGTTATAAACCCTGATACAATCTCAGATCAACTTAAGGTTATCGCTTCAGATGAAAACGGTCAAGTGATGGCAGTGTGTCACCATACTTACGATGTTTGTGGTATTCAATTTCATCCAGAGTCGGTGATGACGCCAAGTGGTAGTCAGATGCTGCAAAACTGGATAACACATTAAATAAGATATTAAAAAGAACGATTTTTAATGAAAGATATATTAAATAGATTATCGCAATATAATACACTGAGTAAGGAGGAAGCGAAAAATATCCTGATGCGAATCGGGCAAGGAGAGTTCAATAACTCGCATCTATCAGCTTTTATGGCTATGTATATGATGCGTCCTATCACTGTTGAAGAATTAACAGGTTTTCGGGAAGCGTTAATGGAATTATGTGTGCCTATAGAGCTGTCAGCGTATGATGGCATGGATTTATGTGGCACAGGGGGAGATGGTAAGAATACCTTTAATATTTCTACTTTATCTGCTTTTGTAGTTGCTGCATGTGGACAAAATGTAGTAAAGCATGGTAATTACGGTGTGAGTAGTAAGTGTGGTAGTTCAAATCTCTTAGAATTTTTCGGATATGAGTTTAGTGATAAACAAGCTGTGCTGGAAAAAGAGCTAGAGACTGCAGGCATCTGTTTTCTTCATGCACCTAAATTCCACCCAGCCATGCGCTTCGTAGCGCCGATTAGAAAAGAACTAGGAATCAAGACATTCTTCAACATGCTAGGTCCGCTTGTTAACCCTGCTAAGCCTAAGAAACAGTTAGCAGGTGTTTTCGATCATGAATTAGCAAGAATCTATAGCTACCTATTTCAAGAGACAGATACTGATTTCAGCATTGTTTATGATCTGAATGGTTATGATGAGTGTTCCTTAACTGGTTCAACTAAAGTATTTTCAAACAAAGGAGAAGCAGTTGTGACGCCGCAGGACTTTAACTTATCAAAGATCGATGCAAGTGCTATTAAAGGTGGTGAAACAATAGCTGAGGCTGCTGAGATATTTGTTACAATTCTAAAGGGTGCTGGTAGCGCTCCGCAACAACAAGTGGTGTATGCGAATACGGCACTAGCATTGCAAACAGCTGGCAAAGTGAATTCCCTGTCTGACGGAAAACTGATGGCGGAAGAAGCAATATTATCTGGTAGGGCAATGGGTATTTTCAAACAATTAATAACGGGATAACTTAAAAGTATTAAAAAAAATAGATGAATACATTAGAAAAGATAATTGCGTACAAACAAGAAGAAGTAGCGGAACTTAAAAAGCTTTATCCCATCGAACTGCTAAAGCAACAGTTGTATTATGCTGCCCCATCAGTTTCGTTAAAGCAGTATATATTAGATCCGGAGAAATCGGGTATCATAGCAGAATTTAAAAGGAAATCCCCTTCTGAGGGTATTATCAACAAGCATGCTCAGGTTGAGGAGGTTTCTATAGGTTATATGCAAGCAGGGTCCAGCGCACTATCCATCTTAACAGATAAGCCTTCTTTTGGTGGAAGTTTAGAGGATTTGCGGGTGGCGAGAAAATTTAATTATTGCCCCATACTCAGAAAAGATTTTATGGTAGATGCTTATCAGGTGTATGAAGCGAAGGCAAATGGTGCGGATGCTATTTTGCTTATAGCTGCAGCAATATCGAGAGAAAAAGTGATAGAGCTTGCCGCTTTAGCGCATGAGTTAGGCATGGAAGTACTTCTAGAAGTACATACCGAGGAAGAATTGGCTGCTTATGTAGGCAATTATGTGGATTTAGTAGGGGTCAATAGTAGAGACCTAAAAACCTTTGAAACGGATTTGGGTAAATTGGAAGCGATGGTTAATATGCTGCCATCAGATACTGTAAAAGTTGCTGAAAGTGGAATTAAGTCTGCAGATGATATAGTCCGTTTAAAACAATTAGGCTTCCAAGGGTTTCTTATAGGGACGACTTTTATGAAAAGCACACATCCTGATCAGGCTTGTCATAAATTTTCAAGTAAATTAAGTTCATTTTTCAACCTAACTCCATCTTAAAATGTTAGACACTCGTAAAACACCAATGATAAAAATTTGCGGTATGAGGTACCTCCCCAACGTAAAAGAAATTCTGAGCTACGAGCCAGATTTTCTTGGGTTTATTTTTTACGTAGGCTCAAAGAGATTCACTGCGGCCCATGAAATGGATCGCATCATAAAGCTTGATTTCGGAAATACGAAGCGGGTCGGGGTATTTGTTAACGAAGAAATTGATATTATTCTTGAATTTGCGGGAAGAGGATACTTCACCCATGTACAGTTACATGGCGATGAAACACCAGAATATGCTGAGCACCTTAGAAATGAAGGATTGGTTGTGATGAAAGCTTTAAATGTAGGAGAAGACTTTGATGAAAAGGTTCTCATACCGTATCAAGGTAAAATTGACTATTTTCTCTTTGATACCAAAGGAAAATATAGGGGAGGTAACGGATGGAAGTTTGATTGGAATATTTTAAAACATATTGACCATAAAACGCCTTTCTTTTTAAGTGGGGGATTAAAGCCTGAAGATGTTAAAGAAGCTTCAAAACTTGATATCCCTAAAATGATGGCCTTAGATTTTAACAGTCAGCTGGAAACAAAGCCTGGAATTAAAAACATTGAACTGGTGCAAGCGCTTTTTGAGCGTGAGAGGGACACAGATACAAATAATCATTAGAAAAATAAGAGATGGTACATATAGAAATTGATCAAAACGGATATTATGGAGAATTTGGTGGTGCTTACATTCCTGAGTTACTGCATCCAAATATTGAGGAGCTAAAAGCTAGTTACCTTGAGATTATTGCCCGGCCAGCCTTTCAAGAGCAATTGAAAAGCTTGTTAAAGGATTATGTAGGGAGACCTACCCCTTTATATTTAGCCAAAAATTTAAGTGAAAAGTATGGTGCTAAAATTTATCTGAAGCGAGAAGATCTTAACCATACCGGTGCCCATAAAATAAATAATGCAATAGGGCAGGCCCTTGTTGCAAAGGCCCTAGGTAAAAGGCGAATAATAGCTGAAACTGGTGCAGGACAGCATGGTGTAGCAACGGCAACAGCTTGTGCCCTGTTAGGATTGGATTGTACCGTCTTTATGGGTGAGAAAGACATAGAACGTCAGAAGCCCAATGTTGAGCGAATGAAGATTTTAGGAGCTAAAGTTATACCTGCAACTTCAGGAAGTAAAACTTTGAAGGATGCTACTAATGAAGCCATGCGCTACTGGATTAATAATCCTGATGATACGCATTACATTATCGGGTCGGTAGTAGGTCCGCATCCTTATCCTGATATGGTTACTCGCTTTCAAGCGATCATTAGCGAAGAGATTATGCAGCAGCTACAAGAGCATGAAGGCACCAATGCGCCTGATTATGTGGTGGCTTGCGTGGGTGGTGGTAGCAATGCTGCAGGCGCATTCTTTCATTACTTGAATAATGAAAAAGTGAAATTAGTATGCGTAGAAGCTGCTGGCTTGGGCGTAGAGAGCGGTGAAACTGCAGCTACTACAGCCAAAGGAAGTGCAGGTGTGCTACACGGTGCTAAAACGTTATTGATGCAGACTGATGATGGACAGGTGGTGGAACCTTATTCTATTTCTGCGGGCTTAGATTACCCTGGTATAGGCCCATTGCATGCGCATTTATACCAGAGTAAAAGAGCTATTTTTAAATATGTAACCGATGAAGAGGCCATGTTGTCGGGTGTTGAGTTAAGTAAGTTGGAGGGTATTATACCTGCTGTAGAAACAGCCCATGCCCTCGCAGCTCTCAATCAATTTAAATTCAAGAAAGACGACATCGTCGTGTTGAACCTTTCAGGAAGAGGGGACAAGGATTTACAAACTTATATCAACCATGGAAACTATTAAACCGATGCAGACTTCTAGTAGAATTCAACAGACTTTTGAGCAAAAGGAGAAGGAAAAACTGGCCATCTATTTTACTGCTGGGTACCCTCACTTAGAGGATACTAATGTTATTTTGCAAGCCTTGGAAGAGTCGGATGTGGATATTATTGAAATTGGTATACCCTATTCTGATCCTTTGGCCGATGGAGAAACTATTCAAGCGACAGGGCAAAAGGCCTTGGAAAACGGAATGAACCTAAGCAAGTTATTTGACCAGTTAAAATCACTCCGGAAAATTACGCAAAAACCTATCTTCCTAATGGGCTATTGCAATAATGTACTGAAATATGGTACGGAGAAATTTTGCCAGCAGTGTGCTGAAGTTGGGGTTGATGGCTTGATCTTACCAGATATGCCGATGCCAGAATACAAAATCCAGTTTCAGCCATATTTTGACAAGTATGGTCTTAAAAATGTATTCTTGGTTACACCAAAAACTTCTGACGACCGCATCAGGGAGATAGATGCTTTGGACGGAGGCTTTATCTACATGGTTAGCTCTGCAGCAACAACAGGTGGAAGCTGGCAAGAGAGCCCCGAAAGAATTGCTTACTTAAAGAGAATTAAGGACATGAATCTGAGAACGCCCAAAATGGTAGGTTTTGGTATCTCAGATTACGAAGCCTTAAAGCTTGTAAATGACTATACTGATGGCGCAATAGTAGGCAGCGCGTTTTTAAGAGCCTTAGACAAAGATAAATTAGCGGATAGTGTAAAAGCTTTCATTAAGCAAATAAGAACAGCATCATGATATTACAACTTGATAAAAATATAAGTAAAGAAGCAAAGCAAGGACTTATTAATCAGCTTGCTACCTATACTAAGTCTGTGAGTGAAGTACAAACTCAGAAAGGATTTTACCTTGTAGCCATAGAAAAGAAAGAAGTGGACATTCGTAATATTGGTCAGCTCGCAGGGGTACATGACGTGCATGTAGTATCAGATAGCTACCAATTGGTTTCTAAGAAGTGGAAGGTTAGTCCCTCGAAGGTGCATATGAAAGATGGCTCTGTTATCTCTCAAAATGATTTCAGCATTATGGCTGGCCCCTGTAGTATTGAGAGCGAAGACCAGGTGGATGCTGTTATTGCTCACCTAGTAGCCAATAATGTGAAAATTATGCGTGGAGGTGTTTATAAGCCGAGAAGCTCACCGTATTCTTTCAGAGGCTTAGGAATGGAAGGCCTACGTATGTGGTACGAAAAAGCCAAGGCGGCGGGCATCATGATCATTACTGAGGTGATGCAGGTATCGCAAGTGGAGGAGATGTATGACTTTATTGACATCTACCAAGTAGGTGCTCGAAATACCCAGAATTTCAATTTGCTAGATGCTTTAGGTCAGGTGGATAAACCAGTGATGATTAAAAGGGGTGTAAGCGGTACCATAGAAGAATTACTGCATTCTGCTGAGTATGTATTCAGTGGCGGAAACGAAGACTTGATTTTGTGTGAAAGGGGTATTCGTACTTTTGAAACGATGACAAGGAATACAATGGATATCAACGCTATTCCTGTGTTAAAGGATAAGTCTCATTTGCCTGTTATCATTGATCCATCACATGGTATTGGTATCAGAAAATTTGTGGAGCCAGTGGCATTAGCCGGAATCATGGCGGGTGCTGATGGAGTTATTTTCGAATTACATCCAGATCCAGAAACGGCGATGAGCGATGGTCAGCAATCTCTTTATTTTGAGGAGTCTACGGCAATGATTAGTAAGATGAGAAAGACGTATGAATTGAAAAGAGAATTGAATTAATAAAATACACATTCTATTAAAAGTAAAAGCACCTGTATAAGCAGGTGCTTTTTTATTATGAATGGTAGTATAATCCATCTATTTATTTAACAACCGTCTTACTTTATTTGATGCATCTTTGCTTTCGGAGCATAATCAGCAATGGCTTTTATATGTGTTGTCTGTATTCGGTAATACCCTCCAATAATTTAAGCCTATCCTTTAAGTTAATAACTGTTGACAATGCCATCCAGCTCAGTTTACTTTCATCATATGCTCCAAATTAATGAAGTACGTCAGCATTGGGCGAACAAGAAATGGCGAAAATAGAAAATTTAGGTATGTGTCGTTTTTTAGTAGAGACTACTTATTCTAAGCAAACATACTGTTTATCGAAATGTCTCGTATTATTAGGGGAGCAACTTTTGCAAATGATATTTTCTTAGGACGGTATTCTCTCCCCACTCCAGACCTGTTTCATGGTCCTGCTCAAGTTGCCAGTAATACTTTCAATAATAACATATTTTATATTGGTGGATCTTTATTTTTCTCAAACGCGGATGATTATACCCCAAATACGGACTTGGTCAATAGTTATTTTCAATCTAGTAGTACATTGGGAACCAATGGTGGGGGAAATAATCTGTTATCAACTGATCCTGTTTTTGAAAGCTTTGATCATGCTGGTTGTGGTGGAACAGATGAAGTGACCTTTATAGTGCAGAAAGCTGATCAGGAAATTACTATTGAAAGTATAGCCGATAAAGACGCTCAAGAAGCAGACTTTGAAGTAGTGGCCGTTACTAGTAGTGGTCTCGAGCTGAACTATGCTATTTTATCTGGTCTTGCAACCATCAATACTAACTTAGTTGGTTTGACTGGAGCTTCTGGAACTGTTGAGATAGCTGTTACTCAAGAGGGAAAGGACAATTTCAACTCGGCTTCAGCTACTGTCAGTTTTGAGGTGCTGCCTGATCCTTGTGAAGGTTTTGAAGCTACTGCCTCAGTGCTGCAAAATGTAAGCTGTAATGATGGAGTAAATGGAAGTTTTGAAATTAGTTTAACTGCTGGTACTGCCCCTTTTACTTATGATATGAATAGTACAACGCAAGAAAATAGTTTGTTTGAGAACTTAGCAGCAGGAAGTTACGAGGTGACTGTAACAGATGCTAATGGATGTATTGCTACAGCCATAGCGACTATTATTGCTCCAGAGCCTTTGGTTATCGAAAGTGAGGTAAGTGAAAATAATAGTATTGATGGTAACGCCAGTATTCAAGTGACAGCGAGTGGAGGCGATGGCGACTATACTTTCAGTTGGAGTACAGGAGAGACTGTAGCAGCAATTAATGGTTTATTTGCAGGTACTTATGAGCTCACTGTTACAGATGGTAATGGTTGTAGTATTAGTGAAACATTTAGTATTGGAGGTGTAACAGCTAATGAAGAACTGAAAGTAACTAGTATTAATTTCTATCCTAATCCGGCGCAAGACCAGCTTACCATTGAGCATGTTGCTGCTGAAGGCACCAACTTTTTTATAGATCTGAGAGGAAATGTGGTGAAGACGGTGGAAGTAGGGAATGAGCTGACCTCAATAGATATTTTGGGGCATGTTAATAAAGTCTGGACAAAGTTAATAAAGTTTGGACAAGACATAACGTATTACTAAGGGGCAATTTAGCCCCTTTTTTTAAGGCTATCAGCGCGTTAAAGGGCATATCACAGTTCCTTTTTTGGTAATATTCAATCCTTAGCGTTCCAGAAAATAAGGAATGCTTTATAGTAGTCAGGCGCTTGATGATACAAATTGTATCATAGAAATAGGTCTGGTACTTCCGTCATTCCTAGACCGTTAGATTAACAAAAAAGAAGTGCCTCATATCAGATTTATTTCTATAAAAAAAGTCATCTCTAAAAAGCATAAATTGCTCGTCAATAATTGCAGTGAATGTGAACAAATGCCAAATTTACGGTAGATCATTTCGGGACAACTCACAAAGGGAAAGAATTTTATTGTTCTATGCTTCACATTATATTGCGATGGCATGAGTCATTAAATAAAACAGCAAGAAGTGTCAAGGGCACCCCTTTGAAATTTATCATAAAGTGATAGAGCTTTAGCTATAGTATCACTCACTGACGAGCCCTTCGATTGCAAAAAGCACACCTTTTATATTTCTCGCATCTTATTAATCAAATTAAGCGGGCTTTTCAACGCCTAGTAGCAAGGATAATTATTATTGATTTATCCAGCAAATGGTACGTGCGATATTTTCTCTTTACTCATTATAGTGATATGCTTTATTACTATATTGTTATGGTATTGGTATGTTTTTATTAAGTATGTCTACCGATGATTGAAAACTATCGATAAAACTAAGAAGAGTTAGCTATTGTGCTAATTGTAAACTTCGGTGTATGATGTTTTGCTGACTAACTCAAAGCCCTGGGGCTTGACTTTATCGTTTTTATACCTTAGTTGGTACATTAGCATTTGCATGCCACAGACTGTTTTTAACTAAACAATAAAATTATAATGGCTTATGAATAATGTATCTGTTCTCCATCTAAGAAAATGCTTCCTAGTGCTTACTTTTTTGGGAGGTTTTTTTGGTTTTAGTATACAAAGCATGGCGCAGACGCCCGGACTAATTTATAAACCTGCAGTAGGTGGGGCATTAGTCTTGGATCCAAACGGAGATGGCTATACTTCGGTTGATCAGAATGGATTTATTGCTGATGATGAATTAGAAAGTGAGATACCATTTGTTCCTTTACCTGTTTTTGGAGGAGGTGAGCCCGACAGTGATTTGGGTCCGGGGCCTAGCTGCGGTTTTACAGATTTTGTGAAATCAGCAGATAATGAGACACTCTATACCTATTCAGATGGTGTCAACCTTTACTTTAGGTTCAGACTTGGAGGTACAGCGCCTAATTCCAAAGGGTATTCCATATTGGTAGATACTGATCAAAAATTTGGAGGCACTGGAGCTAATGCTGACCCTAATTTCCTTGCTGGAAATCCAGGGTTTGAAGTAGAGATTGTACTAAGAACCAATTTTGGTGTAGGTGTTTATGATGTGGATGGCCTTGCTTCAGGTACTGAAATAGGTAGTGCTACAGTGGATCGTCCTTATGATGACTATGCTCAAAAGTCAATTGCCTTAACAACCATATGTGGCGACCCCGATTATTTTTATGATTTTTATGTCAGCTATGCTGATTTAGCTGCCGTAGGAATAACCAGTGCTACAGCAGTTCGCTTTATAGGGAATACAGTGATTAATCCAAAAGCAGCTTTAGGCAATAATGGTATTTCTGATTTGGGTGGAATTGATGATGCCTTAGGTATAACAGATAACCTTTGGGGGGAACTAATAGCACTGATGCCGCCTACCTCTGGCGATGATTTAAATAGTGGTAACCCAATACTACCTCGTGCCTCTTGCCCTGGTATTGATGGGCCAATAGCGGTTGGGGCTACTACAGTCACTGGTACGTCATCAGAAGCAGATGGTGCTACAATAGAAGTATTTAAAGATGCTGTTTCCGTAGGCACTACAACAGTAACAGGTGGTATCTGGTCAATTACTGGTCTTACTGCGTTGGTAGCTACTGAAGAAATAACGGCTACTGCAACTGTTACAGCGGTAAAGTCTACTTCGATAGGTAATTGTAATCCGGTGATAGTGGGTTCTACTTGTTCTGAATCACCTGTAATTACTGGAGTTCCTGGTGGTACTAAAGGATTGGAAGGTACATCAACCGAAGAAGGGGCAGCCATCTCAATTTATATAGATGAAGCTTTAACGATTTTGTGGACAGGAGCTAATACAACTGACCCAAATCCGGGGATAGTTGGGGTTACAGGTAGTACAGGTCTTGCTGGACAATGGAAGATAGCTGGTACAGCTGGGGGCAGTTTTCCTACTGATGTATATTATGTAGTTGTTCAGAATACAGGTGAGTGTGTTTCACCACCAACTATACATTGTCAAGGAGTAGCTTCTTCTGCAATTCCAACAATAAGTACAAGTCCAATAGTTTCAACTAACACTTCAATTGCGGGTACATTAGGTGCCACCCCAACAGGTTCATCTACAATTAATCTGTTTGCAGATGGTGTTGATACGGGTTTTTTTACAACAACTTCAACAACCTCTTGGACAATAACGGGAATTTCAGGCCTAGTGGTAGGTCAGGTGGTGACAGTAGTTGCTACCGAATCTGGAGAGTGCCCAAGTGAAAGTGTAGGAGTAGCGGTTCAGTGGCAATCATTGACTCCAATCATTTCAGGAAGCTATTGTACAAGTACTACTATTTCAACAGTAAGCGGTATCTCTTCTGAAACACCGGGATCAACTATTACATTATATACCAAAGGGTCCGCTGGCGTAACGACTGCTGATACTAATTCAGGCTCTACTACTGTTGCTGCCAATGGATCATGGTCTGTTACAGGTTTGAGTCTCTTACCTGGCACTTTTATAGCCTCTTCAGCCCAAGATACAGGTGATTTGGAAAGTAATTTATCGAATGAAATAGAAATATTATCACAAACAGTGGACGGCTCTCTGGCCATTACTAGTAGCCCTATTACCGCGGGAGATGCAAGTATTTCCGGAACAGGTACCAATGGTTATGTAGTAAGGCTTTACCTGGATGGCACAGTAGTGGACGGATTCTCTGCCACGGTTTCTGGCGGTACTTGGACGATCTCAGGCCTGGATGAAGCGTCTGCTGGATTTGATGTTTTGTACGCTGAAGCCGAGGCTACAGTAACTGCTCAAAACGGCGCCTTATGTGAAAGCGCGGAATCTGCAAGCCTTACAATTGCCTGTCAACCACCAACCACCCAGTCTTTTACGCCTCTAACTACGATCACCGATTGTGAAACGGAAGCAATAACTTTTCAATTAGGGGCCACAGAAAATCTGGTGGTGTATCAATTGATTGATCAGTCAGGTACTGCAACGGGTTCAGCTATTCTTGGAAATGGGGGAGCACTAAACATCTCAACAGGAGCCTTGAACACTTCAATGACTTCAATTTCAGTGAAAGCTTTGAGGATTGGTATCACTTGCGAAACGATTTTTGGTACAACAGCAATAAATGTAAACCCATTGCCCACCATCTCATTAGGAACCAATCCAATCGTTTGTCAAGGCGAAACATCAACAAGTCTTACGTATAGCGCAACAACTAATAGCCCCAATGAATATAGTATCGATTTTGATGCTACTGCTGAGGGGGAAGGTTTTGTAGATTTTAATAACACCATTTTGCCAGCCAGCCCTATTACAATAACAGTTCCTGGAGCAGCAGTTGGAGGTACATATAATGCCAACTTAATAGTGACAAACACTTCTACTGGTTGTTCAAGCACCAACCAGGCAATCACAATTCAAGTGGTAGATAATGTGGTAGCATTAGGTACCATTTCTAACCCTACAACTTGTGGAGGTACAGATGGATCCATCCAATTGACCCGACTATTAGCAAGTACATCCTATACTGTTGATTATGTGGATGACGGAGTTGCAACTTCAACAAGTCTATCTTCAAGCCCTGCAGGAAACATTCTTATTTCTGGTTTAAACGCAGGAGCCTATACCAATATTAGTGTAACTTATTTAGGTTGTGTATCTAATATTATTTCTTCTACCTCTTTAAGTGATCCAGGCAGCCCCAATATTATATATAACACCCAATCCAACCCATCCACTTGCTCAGGCACTGATGGAACTATTTCTATTATGAATTTGACGGGAAATACCTTATATGATATAAGTTATTTCGTTGATGCCACTCCAACATCAGTAATTGGCGTAAATAGTGATGCAGGTGGAAATTTAATTATCAATAACTTAAATGAGGGTAGCTATACACAAATAAGTGTTGTAAACCCCTCTGGTTGTAAATCAAATTCTTTAGCAGGCCCTTTTACCTTAACTGACCCTGCCGCGACATCGATTACACTCGGCACAAGTCCTTCTGTGGCACAAGGAAGCACCACAGCCAATTTACCATACTCTTCTTTAACAGGGGGAGCAGATCAATATAGTATAGATTTTAATGCCGCAGCTGAAGCAGAAGGCTTTGTTGATGTCAGCTTTGCAAGCATTACTGCAAGTCCTATCAGTATTACGGTTCCTGCAGCTGCGGCACAGGCTACTTATAATGCAACAATTATTGTCAATAATTCCACTACCTTATGTCAAAGTGGTTCTGTAGGTTTTACTGTTACCATTACGGCACCTGCTGATGTTACCCCACCAGCAGCAGCGATCAGTGGTCAGCCCGCGATTGTAAATGATGCAACACCATACAATGTAACAGTAGACTTTGGAGAAGTAGTAACAGGCTTTGTATCTACAGAGGTTGTGGTAGGCAATGGTTCAGTAACAGGCTTCACCGACAATGGTGACGGCACTTATACAGTAGAAATTACTCCTGACGGCACAGGCGATATCACTATTGATGTGGCTGCGAATGTAGCCCAAGATGCAGCAGGAAATAATAACACAGCAGCTACTCAGGTAACAACTACATTTGATAATACTGCACCAGCAGCAGCCATCAGTGGTCAGCCAGCTATCGTGAATGATGCTACACCTTATAATGTAACAGTAGACTTTGGCGAAGTAGTAACAGGCTTTGTATCCACAGAGGTTGTGGTAGGCAATGGCTCAGTAACCGGCTTCACTGACAATGGTGATGGCACTTATACAGTAGAAATTACTCCTGACGGCACAGGTGATATCACTATTGATGTGGCAGCGAATGTAGCCCAAGATGTAGGAGGCAATAACAATACAGCAGCTACTCTGGCAAGTACTACTTTTGACAATACTGCCCCGGCAGCAGCGATCAGTGGTCAGCCCGCGATTGTAAATGATGCAACACCTTATAATGTAACAGTAGACTTTGGCGAAGTAGTAACAGGTTTTGTATCTACAGAGGTAGTAGTAGGCAATGGTTCAGTAACCGGCTTTACAGACAATGGTGATGGCACCTATACTGTAGAGATTACCCCTGACGGCATAGGCGACATCACTATTGATGTGGCTGCGAATGTAGCCCAAGATGCAGCAGGAAATAACAATACAGCTGCTACTCAGGTAACAACTACATTTGATAATACTGCACCAGCAGCAGCCATCAGTGGTCAGCCAGCAATTGTAAATGATGCGACACCTTATAATGTAACAGTAGACTTTGGCGAAGTAGTAACAGCTTTTGTATCTACAGAGGTTGTGGTAGGTAATGGCTCAGTAACAGGCTTCACCGACAATGGTGACGGTACTTATACAGTAGGAATTACTCCTGACGGCACAGGCGACATCACTATTGATGTGGCGGCGAATGTAGCCCAAGATGCAGCAGGCAATAACAATACAGCTGCTACTCAGGTAACAACTACATTTGATAATACTGCCCCAGCAGTACCGACTGTAAATGCATTAACTACGGCAGATGGCACCCCATTATTATCAGGAACAGCGGAGATAGGTAGCACGGTGGTAGTAGTGATCAATGGAGTAAGCTTTACAACTACTGCAGATGGCTCAGGAAATTGGAGTGTAGATACTGGAGTAGCAACACCTACAGCAGGCGGACCATTTACAGCTTTGGCCGATGGGGATTATGATGTGACTGCGACCAGTAGTGATGCAGCAGGCAATAGCACAGGAGATGCAACTACTAATGAAGTAACAATAGACAGCACAGGTCCAACGGCACCGACAGTAGACTTATTAACAACCAATGATTTAAGTCCAATAATTACAGGTACGAATAGCTTGGGAGCTAGTCAACCAGCAGGAGAAACATTAACTGTTACAGTGAATGGAGCGACTTATACTGTGGTTCCTGATGCAAGTGGGAATTGGAGTGTAGATACAGGAGCTGATACACCAACAAGTGGCACCTTAGCTACTTTTAGTGATGGCGTAAGCTATGAGGTAGTAGCAACAGTGACCGATGGCGGGAGCAATAGTGCGAGTGATGCGACAACAAACGAATTAACAATAGATACCACTGCACCAGCAGTACCAACAGCAGTGAGTCAAACGACCAATGACACTACACCAATAATCACTGGAACAGCGGAAGCTGGTAGTACAGTAACGGTGGCAGTAGGCGGAGCTACTTATACAGTAACAGCTAATGGTTCGGGTAACTGGACTATAGATACGGGTACAGCTACACCAGACTCAGGTACTTTTAGTCCTAATGTAAATGGCAGCAATGAAGTGGCAGTAACTAGTTCAGATGCAGCTGGCAACAGCACAGCTGATGGGACTACAGGTGAGTTGATCATAGATACTACTGCACCGGCAATACCAACAGTAAATGCATTAACCACTACAGATGGCACGCCATTGTTGACAGGAACAGCGGAGATAGGTAGCACGGTGGTAGTAGTAATTAATGGAGTAAGCTTTACCACTACGGCAGACGGATCAGGAAATTGGAGTGTAGGTACTGGAGTAGCAACACCTACAGCAGGCGGACCATTTACGGCTTTAGCAGATGGGGATTATGATGTGACTGCGACCAGTAGTGATGCAGCAGGCAATAGCACAGGAGATGCAACTACTAATGAAGTAACAATAGACAGCACAGGTCCAACGGCACCAACAGTAGACTTATTAACAACCAATGATTTAAGTCCAATAATTACAGGTACGAATAGCTTGGGAGCTAGTCAACCAGCAGGAGAAACATTAACTGTTACAGTGAATGGAGCGACTTATACTGTGGTTCCTGATGCAAGTGGGAATTGGAGTGTAGATACAAGAGCTGATACACCAACAAGTGGCACCTTAGCTACTTTTAGTGATGGCGTAAGCTATGAAGTAGTAGCGACAGTAACCGACGGCGGGAGCAATAGTGCGAGTGATGCGACAACAAACGAATTAACAATAGATACCACTGCACCAGCAGTACCAACAGTAGTGAGTCAAACGACCAATGATACTACACCAGTAATCACTGGAACAGCGGAAGCTGGTAGTACAGTAACGGTGGCAGTAGGCGGAGCTACTTATACAGTAACAGCTAATGGTTCAGGTAACTGGACAATAGATATAGAAACGGCTACGCCAGATTCAGGCACTTTTAGTCCTAATGTAAATGGCAGCAATGAAGTGGCAGTAACTAGTTCAGATGCAGCAGGCAACAGTACAGCTGATGGGACTACAGGTGAGTTGATAATAGATACTACAGCACCATCAGTACCGACTGTAAATGCATTAACTACGGCAGATGGCACCCCATTATTATCAGGAACAGCAGAGGCAGGGAGTACGGTAGTAGTAGTAATTAATGGCGTAAGTTTTACCACTACTGCAGATGGCTCAGGAAATTGGAGTGTAGATACTGGAGTAGCAACACCTACAGCAGGCGGACCATTTACGGCTTTAGCAGATGGTGATTATGATGTGACTGCGACCAGTAGTGATGCAGCAGGCAATAGCACAGGTGATGCAACTACTAATGAAGTAACAATAGACACTTCAGCACCAGCTAATCCAACTGTTAATAACCTAATTAGTACAGATGGCTTACCCACTTTAACAGGTACTTGGGATGAGGTGAATGCGACGACTTTAGAAGTTACTGTTGGCGGCCAAACTTATATATTAGGTACAGATACTGAATTAACAACAGATGGTGCAGGAAACTGGACTTTAGATTTATCAGGCCTGGCAACAGCATTAACTGACGGAGACTATGATGTGGTAGTAAGTATTAGTGACGGAACAATTACAGTAACTGATGCTACAATTAATGAATTAGTAGTTAATACAGCTATTGATTCTGAAGCAGTTTATACTGTAAATGCTGCTTTACCAACTGATAGTTATAGCAATGGTGAAACCGTGGCTACAGTAGCTGATACTGATGGTGCAATAGTAAGTGCAACCTTAAGTACAGGAATATTACCAGCCGGAACTAGCCTTGATCCTGTCACAGGAGCAATAACGGTTAGTGATGCAAGTTTACTGGTAGCAGGAATCTATACTTTTGATATCACAACCACTGATGCAGTCGGAGGAGTTACTGTAAGTACAGTAACAGTAGAGTTTACCGCTCCAGGGTCCGATATAGAAGCGGTTTACAGTGTAGTAGGATCTAATCCAGTGGATAGTTACAGCAATGGAGATGGACTGGGAACAGTAACAGATGCTGATGGTGCTATTACCAGTGCGGCACTTGCTAATGCAACAAATTTACCATTAGGCGTATCATTAGATCCAGTTACGGGAGCTTTAACAGTGAGTGATGCGAGTCAATTGGTAGCAGGGCTTTATAGTTTTGATATCAATACTACTGATGCAAAGGGCGGAACCAATACACAAACAGTTACACTTGAATTTACCACGGCCGGCTCTGACATCGAAGCAGTTTACGCTGTAAATGGAGCACAACCTACTGATTCCTATAGTAATGGAGAGGTAGTGGCAACGGTAACTGATGCAGATGGTGCCATAACAAATGCTATAATAAATACAGGAAGTTTACCTGCTGGTATGACTATGGATCCAGTGACTGGAAAGATTACAGTAGCAGATGCGAGTTTATTAATAGCAGGAAGCTATACCTTACAGATTACCACTACTGATGTCGATGGAGGCACAACAGTTCATACAATCACAATTGAGTTAACGGCTCCAGGAACTGATATAGAAGCAGTTTACACAGTAGTCACTGCAAAAAATGTAGATGCCTATAATAACAGTAATGTATTAGCTACAGTAACTGATGCGGATGGTGTGATTACCAATGCAGTAGTAACAGCGGGTAGCTTACCAGCAGGTACAGCGATTGCTGCTGATGGAACAATCACAGTAGTGGACGCTAGCGTATTAGTGGCAGGCAGTTATACCTTTGATGTTACTACAACAGACATAAACGGTGAGATAACAGTAAATAGTGTTACGATCGTATTCCTTCCTTTGACTGATTTAGACGGTGACGGTGTTCCGGATGTGATAGAAGATATTGACGGTGATGGCGATCCAACCAATGACGATACAGATGGGGATGGAGCACCAGATTACTTGGACACTGACGATGATGGTGATGGAATTCCAACCAGTGAAGAAGACATAGATGGTGATGGAAATCCAACTAATGATGATACGGATGGCGATGGCATACCTGATTACCTAGATGGAGACGATGATGGTGATGGAATTCCTACCAGTGAAGAAGACATAGATGGTGATGGCGATCCAACCAATGACGATACGGATGGTGATGGCATACCTGATTACCTAGACGGAGACGACGATGGTGATGGTGTACCAACAATAGACGAAGACATAGATGGTGATGGCGATCCAACCAATGACGATACAGATGGTGATGGCATACCTGATTACCTAGACGGAGACGACGATGGTGATGGAATTCCTACCAGTGAAGAAGACATAGATGGTGATGGCGATCCAACCAATGACGATACGGATGGTGATGGCATACCTGATTACCTAGACGGAGACGACGATGGTGATGGTGTACCAACAATAGACGAAGACATAGATGGTGATG
>JBKEFO010000001.1:0-38978 GCA_046709585.1 Marivirga sp. | reverse complement strand
GTCAAGAAGAAGCCTTTATGCAGGGGTGGTTTTAAACTTTTAATTAATTACTATGGAAAATCAAAGAGACGAAAAACTTTGGAAAAAAGCGGAAGAGCGTGTAGCATTTAAGAAACACCTCACGACCTATATCATCATCAATATCTTCTTATGGCTGCTTTGGTACTTTACTGGTGGAAGAATTAATGGTGCTTTTCCTTGGCCTATCTTTACTACTATTGGATGGGGCATTGGTATTACAATACATTACGTAAAGACGTACATTAGTGATGAAGAAAGTGATGTAGAAAAAGAATATGAAAAATTAAAGAATAAACGTCAGTAGCAAAAAAGGTACTTATTTGATACAAAATAGAACTAAACAAACACCTTTAATATACATCTGTCTTTATTCGATAAATGAGTTGGATAAATTAAAGATAAAGCACTTAATTGAAAGTTGATTTTGAACCTAAAACATCTTCACATGAAAAGATTTTATCGAATAGCACTAAGTGTTTTATCACTTTTTCTCGTCTCAACCAGCAGCATACTAGCACAAACTAGTGGCGACAGCTTCGAGAAGGCAAAGCAAACAAGACAAGCCAATATCACCTACATTTACTCTGAAGCTCCAGGCTTTGCCTCTGCGGTAAATGGTCAGGTACAAGGAGTATGCGTTTCCATTATGGAAGATTTCGAATTCTTTTTACTTGATAAATATGGCATTAAGGTAAATAGCACCGTCAATACTGATCATGCGAATAACTTCACTACCTATTTAACCGCAGTCAAAAAATCTACTGGAGGCGTTTTCGGTTTAAGTAATACAACCATCACCGAAAAGCGTAAAAAGGAGTATAACTTTAGCCCTGCCTACATCACCAATATTGCCATGCTTTTAACAAATAAAGCGGTGCCTACCTTAGGTGATATTAGCAAAATAGGTGACACTTTTAATGGAATGATTGCCCTTACTATCAAAGGAACGACGAATGAGGATTTTATCAAGCAATTAAAGTCGACATACTATCCGACCATGAAAATAGAGTATTTAAATTATTTTGACGAAGCAGTAAAAAAGCTTGAAAGCAGCGATAAGTACTTCGCGAGTATGGACTTTACTTATTATCTTGATGGAATTCAAAACAATAAACCTATAAAAAGACATCCTGCAGGTGACCAAGCAGCCGAGGAATTTGGTATTATTATGCCAAGTAATTCAGATTGGGAAAAGCCTTTCGCCGAGTTCTTAACGGAAGCATATAAATCTAGTGCGAGTTATAGAAAAATAATCGTGGCAAATCTAGGTCCTAATGCACTCAAATTATTAGATGCTGTTTCTGCAGGATAAAAACAGTATTTTTATCCATAAAAAAGGCTGCTCTAAAAATACAGCAGCCTTTTTTATGCATCATTGACAATAAGCTTTACGATTCCGGATAAATCTCAGCCAATTTCTCATGTAAAGCCTCCCCTCTTAAGTTCTTCGCTACAATCTTTCCATCAGGTCCAATTAACAGAGAGAAAGGAATTCCCGAGATTTTATACTCTTGTACTACGGGTGTTTGCCAATACAACAAATCCGATACTTGAGTCCATGCTAAATTATCTTGTTCTATTGCTCTCAACCAATCATCTCGCTTTCTGTCTAACGAAACGCCCAAGATTTCAAATCCTTGCTCTTTAAACTTATTATAAGCAGCTACTACATTAGGATTTTCTTGTCTACAAGGCTTACACCAAGCAGCCCAAAAATCTACCAAAACATAACCGCCTCTATAATCTGACAAACTCACTGTATCTCCAGCAGGCGTTGGCATTGAAAAATCTGGCGCTTCTACACCAACAGATACCCTAGCAAGGTCATCCATTTGCTTTTTATAGAATAGCACCATATCTGATCCTTCATGTGCAGCATAAAGTGCATCACTCACTTTTTTCATAAACTGAAAATCTTCATTCGGATTGAAAAAATTCATCGCCTGAATAACGGCAATAGAAGGCAACATTTCTTCCACTTTAGCCTTAATTTGCTCTTTTTTCCTTTCTTGAGTTAGTAAAAAGTCATCCTGAATATTTTTCATTTTTTCTTGATCACCGGCTTCTCTTGCCGCTAAAAAAGATGCGTTGATTTGCTGTATTTCCGCATTTTGATCCTCAGTTATTTTCTTTATAGACGACAAATTTTCTACATCCTTAGAACCCTTTATCTCTAACTTACCATTTCTATCGCTACCATCTGCGGTAACCTCTATATTGTCGTTTCCTAAAATCAAAGTGGCCCTTTGCGTATTATAAAGATTCAACATATAAAACTCTGGAGCTCTTTTATCTATTGTATAGCTGAACCTATTCCCTTCAAGCAATTGGATAGTATCAATAACAGACATTTTACCCTGATTCAATTCAGCAATGGTAATTTGTCCGTTCTCTGGAGGATTCTCAACAGTTCCTGACAATACTAATTTACCTTCCGTTTCACTGCTTGTACATGCCGCAAAGCATACAGCAATCATTACTAATATGATTAACTTTTTCATTTCTATTATTTGTTTTCTAATGTATCTTTTAATAATCTGCTTGTTAGCTGTGGGTCTGCCTTTCCATTGCTTTTCTTCATCACTTCACCCATAAAAAGGCCTATTAAACCTTTTTTACCTGATTTATACGCCTGTACTTTATCCGCCATATTCAATAATACCTCATCAATAAGCGGTTGAATACTATCAGACGAACTATCCTGAATAAAGTTATTGGCTTTTGCAATATTTTCCGGTTGTTCGTTCGGTTGCTTTATCATTAAGGGAAATATTTTTTGCGTAGCAATCGAATTGCTTACTTTTTGCTCGTCTACCAATTTTATAAGTGCAGCAATACGCTGAGGGGCAACTGAAAAATCAGCAATTAACAGATGATGCTCATTTAAATAAGATTTTATGGTTCCCATCACCCAGTTAGATGCCGCCTTATAATTACTGGTATGTTGACAAAGTAAATCAAAATACAGCGCTACTCCTTTATTATCTGTTAGTACCTCTGCGTCGTATTGGGATAATTGATAGGTATTAGTAAACTTCTTGACCAGCTCCTGCGGTAAAAGAGGCATCGTAGCTCTTATGCGCTCAATCCATTCTTCATTTACTATGAGTGGTGCCAAATCTGGTTCCGGAAAATAACGGTAGTCATTTAAATCTTCTTTACTACGAAGACTAGAGGTAGCTCCACTAGCGGCATCAAAATCTCTAGTTTCTGATACTATATTAATCCCTTGCTCTATCAACCCTATCTGGCGCTCAACTTCATGCTCTATAGCTCTCTGCACACTTTTAATAGAGTTCATGTTCTTTACTTCTACCTTACTACCGTATTCCTTGGCATCGTTGAGCATCACAGACACATTGGCATCACATCGCAAAGAGCCCTCCTCCATATTACCATCGCAAACTTCTAAATACCTTAAAAGTCTTCTTACTTCAGTTACGAAAGCAATTGCCTCCGCCGAACTTCTGAGAACTGGCTCGGTAACTATTTCTATCAAAGGTACGCCCGCTCTATTGAAATCTACAGCCGTTTCAGTTTCACCAGACAGATGCATAGATTTACCAGCGTCTTCCTCCAAATGAATTCTATTTAATGCAATTGCTCTTGAATCCTCTCCCTTTGGCCTAATCATGACGATTCCATTTTTACAGATAGGAGCCTTATCCTGCGTAATCTGATATCCTTTGGGCAGATCAGGATAGAAATAATTTTTCCTAGCAAAAATATTCTCCTCCGTAATTTCACAATTACATGCCAAACCCATTTTTATAGCATAATCTACTACCTCCTTATTCAGTTTGGGTAAAGTACCAGGATGACCCAAGGAGATAGGGCTGATATTGGTGTTCGGTGCAGCACCGAATATATTTGAGTCAGCACAAAATATCTTACTCTTCGTTTGAAGCTGCGCATGCACCTCCAAACCAATAACAACCGTATATTTACTTCTGATCTCATCTGCTAACATTATAACTTCTCTTTTACCAATTGCTTTGCTTGTTCAATTACTGCTGCTAAACCGGCAATATCTTTACCTCCTGCTATCGCAAAGAAAGGCTGACCGCCACCTCCTCCTTGAATATTCTTAGCCAAATCTCTTATAATCTGCCCAGCATTCAAAGATTTCTCCGCAACTATCGTTTCATCAATCACGACAGAAATCTGCGGCTTGCCATCAATATCACAAGCCAAGACTGCAAACAAGGCTTTTATTTCGTTCTTGAGCTCAAAAGATAGCTTTTTCAAAGCATCAGCACTTGGCATAGTTATTTGCTCAACCAAGACAGAAACTCCATTTACCTGTGTCACCTTCTCAATCAATTGCTCTTTTAATAGACCCGACTTTTGCGCGTGCTCTTTGTCAATGGCCTTTTGCAAAGCTGCCTTCTCAGCAATTAATTGCTCAACTGCCTGCTTCAAATCTTTAGGGTTTTTCAAGAGCTCAGCAAGCTCTTTTACTGTTTGTTCTTGTTCATTATAATAATGTTCGGCTGTATCCGCCGTAATAGCTTCAATTCTTCGTATGCCTGATGCGACAGAACTTTCAGTTATTATTTTAAAAAGGCCAATATCTCCTGTAGCGGCTACGTGTACGCCTCCACACAATTCCACACTATAGTTTGGATCAAAAGTAATCACCCTTACCGCATCTCCATATTTCTCACCAAATAAGGCCATCGCTCCTTTTTGCTTGGCTTCCTCGATTGGTACATCTATGTCTACTGTTTTTTGAATATTCTCCCGAATCTTTGCATTAACGATCTGCTGTACCTTTAAAACTTCCTCATCAGTCATTTTGGAGAAGTGAGAAAAATCAAACCGTAAAAGCTTTTCTGAAACTAGCGAGCCTTTTTGCTGCACGTGAACGCCTAACACATGTCTTAGCGCCGCATGTAATAAATGCGTTGCTGAATGGTTATATACTATCTTATTCCTGCGCGTTGCATCAACCTTTGCGACCACGGTGGCTTTTAAGTCCTTTGGGAGCTTATCTACAAAATGAACAATCAAGTCATTTTCTTTCTTTGTATCCAGCACGCGTAATTGCTCCTCGCCTAACTGTAGAAGGCCCGTATCTCCTATCTGTCCACCGCTTTCAGCATAGAAAGGTGTTTTATTTAATACAATTTGAATTTGTTCCCTGTTCTTATTCTTTACTTTACGGTATCTTAAAATACTTGACTCTGCTTCTAAGGTATCATAACCAATAAAGGTTACTTCTTGTCCTTCGGTAACTATTTGCCAATCGCCAGTTTCCATTTTTGCTGCCGACTTTGACCTCGTCTTTTGTTCTGCCATAGCTGCTTCGAAACCTACCTCATCCAACTTAAGGTTATTTTCCTTTGCTATCAAAGCAGTAAGGTCCACTGGAAAGCCATAGGTATCAAATAGTTCGAAAGCTATCTTACCAGAAATGATACTTTCCGATGCCGCCGCTAGTTCCTCTTTTAAAATCTCAATCCTTTTCAATCCTTTTTCCAAAGTTCGAAGAAATGTTTGCTCTTCTTCTTTGATAACTCGCTCTACCAACACTTGCTGCGCCTTCAATTCTGGAAATACCAAAGCAAATTGATCCGACAGAGTTGCAACTAATTGAAATAAGAAAGGTTCTTTTAAGTCTAAAAAGGTATAACCATACCTCACAGCTCTTCTCAGTATTCTTCGGATCACATAACCCGCCTTATTATTTGAAGGCAACTGACCATCCGCAATGGACAATGAAATTGCTCTAATGTGATCCACAATTACACGAAAAGCTATATCCACTTTATCTGTCTGACCATAAAATTTACCAGATATATCCTCCACAGTTTTAATCAGCGGAGTAAAGGCATCGGTGTCATAATTGGAGGTTTTACCCTGAATAGCCATACAAAGGCGTTCAAAGCCCATCCCAGTATCCACATGTTGTGCTGGCAATGAAGTCAATTTCCCATCAGCCATTCTATTGAATTGCATAAATACAAGGTTCCAGATTTCAATAACCAACGGATGGTCTTGGTTTACCAATTCTGCTCCCGAAACTTTTGCGATTTCTAAATCAGACCGCAAATCAACATGAATCTCTGAACAAGGTCCACATGGTCCTGTTTCACCCATCTCCCAGAAATTATCCTTTTTATTTCCATTGAGTATCTTCTCAGGAGCCACATGTTGTTTCCATAAATCAAATGCTTCCTGGTCAAATGCGAGCTTATCACCTTTATCGCCTTCAAAGACAGTAACATATAAACGATCTTTAGGTAGCTTATAGACGTCCGTTAATAATTCCCACGCCCAGTTGATGGCATCTCTCTTAAAATAATCTCCAAAAGACCAGTTACCTAACATTTCAAACATGGTATGATGGTAAGTATCATGACCTACCTCTTCCAAATCATTATGTTTACCTGATACTCGTAAGCATTTCTGGGTATCAGCTACCCTACTACTGGATGGTTCTTGGTTTCCTAAAAAGTAATCTTTGAACTGATTCATCCCTGCATTGGTAAACATCAAGGTTGGATCATTCTTCAAAACCATTGGAGCTGAAGGAACTACTTTGTGATTCTTGTCAACAAAGAAATCTAGGAACTTTTTACGTATCTCGCTGGAAGTCATGTATTAAAGTATTAATGATTAATGTTTTACTTTAAAATATTTTATATATATTTGTGGATATCAGATAGGTTCTAAGAAAACATTTGATTTTAATTGAACCTTTGTGCAACTTTGTGCCTTTAAATATCCGGTCACAAAATTAGAAGTTTTTAACGAGTCTAAAACAGGATGGCAAGAATTAAATATTATTATGATACAGAAACTTGTAGATATGAACGAGTAAAAGTATCAAAATGGGACATCTTACTGAATTTATTAGGTTTCCTTTCGGTCGCATCCATTCTAGCTATTGGAATGTGGGCGATTTTTAACGCGTACTTCGATTCTCCAAAGGAAGCGCAGCTAAAAAAAGAGAATAAAGAACTTCAGTTCTATTACAATATGATGGAGTCTGAGGTGAAAAATGTCCAAAACGTTTTATCATCTTTGCAGGAAAGAGATGATGAGGTCTATAGGAACATTATGGGCACTGAGCCGATCCCTTCTAGCATTCGTCAAGCTGGTGTTGGTGGTGCTGAAAGGTATAAAAATATCATCGAAAGCGATTTAGAGAGAGAGAAGTTAATCTTGGATATGATGACGGACCTTGACAAAGTCAAGAAGCAGATGTATATTCAAACCAAGTCATACGATGAAATTTTAGAAATGGCAGAAAATAAAGAGGAGATGCTTGCCTCTATACCCGCCATTCAGCCTATACCTAACAAAGAACTTAAAAGATTAGCTTCTGGATTTGGAATGCGGATGCACCCTATTCTAAAAATGGTAAGGATGCATGAAGGTTGCGATTTTTCTGCCCCTCGTGGTACGCCAATTTATGCTACAGGAGATGGCGAAATCGCTAGAATCTCTAGCACCTATGGTGGTTTTGGAAGACTAGTAGTAATAGATCACGGATACGGCTTTATCACTAAATATGCACATATGGATTCTTTTAATGTAAAAAGAGGTGATAAAGTAAAAAGAGGCGATTGCATCGGCTTTGTTGGAACCTCAGGAACTTCTACTGCTCCTCACTTACACTACGAAATACACAAAGATGGCAAACCTATTAATCCCGTTCATTACTTCTATCAAGATGTGACAGATGGTGAATACGAGAAATTACTGGAATTAGCAGCTATCGAAAATCAATCATTAGGTTAATCAACTACCCATTAAAAACTAAAAGCAGTCTTGCCGACTGCTTTTTTTTTGAACTCTAAATGAAAAAATACCTACTTTACTTACTTTTTTCTACCACAGTTTTTACTGCTTGTAAAACGTTAAAGCAAACATCCACTGCCTCCACGGAAAGTGCTGGTACCTTAGTGGAAGCTAAAACAGATAGCTTAAAACTAATATCCATCAAGGACAGCTTGCTGTTAACTACGATGCCTAAAGTTCAAGACACCGTATATTTATCTGTTTCACCCATTAACATTGACAGCATAGCGATTATTGGTGTGGGCGACGTAATGATAGGTACTAACTTCCCAAACACTGGCTACCTGCCACCAGATTCTGGGAGGTATATGCTTGCAGGTGTAAAAGATATTTTAATAGATGCCGACCTCACCTTTGCAAACCAAGAAGGCGTAATTTTAAATAAAGGAGGCATACAAAAGCAATGCAGCAATCCTGATTTATGCTATATATTTAGAAGTCCTGAATATTTGGCGCAACACTATGTAGCTGCAGGCATTGACATGATGAGCCTGGCTAATAATCATGCAGGTGATTTTGGTGATGAGGGTAGAAAAAATACCATGCGCACATTGGATAGCTTAGGTATTAAACATGCGGGTCAGCTAGCGCAGCCTTTTACTATATTCACAAAAAGCCGAGTAACTTACGGCTTTGTGGCCTTTTCACCCAATACAGGGACGCAAAGTATAAATGACCTTGACGCAGCAATCGGTATCATAAAGCATTTAGATAGTTTAGTGGATATTACCATCGTCTCTTTCCATGGGGGGGCGGAAGGTAGTAAATATGAACATGTTACCAGAGAACGAGAATTTTTCTACGGCGAAAACCGCGGAAATGTGTATGATTTCTCTCATTCCTTGATAGACGCTGGTGCTGATCTAATATTCGGTCATGGCCCACATGTATCTAGAGCAATAGAAGTATATAAAAATAAATTTATTGCTTACAGTCTAGGCAATTTTGCCACTTATGGTCGATTCAACTTAAGAGGCGTAAACGGCTTGGCACCAATAGCTAAAATTTATGTTAATGCTGACGGTGATTTTTTATCTGGGAAAATCATTTCTGCCAAACAAGTAGGCGGGGGAATTCCTGAATTAGACCCACAGCACGCTGCTGCTCAAAAAATCAAAGAATTAACAGAGATTGATTTTCCAGAATCTAAGATTTCTATTGACCCACAAGGTAATATTCGCTATCTTCACAAACATAAATAGAAAAAGTGCCTTACAAAGAAAAGACCATAGAGAAAAAATACTACACCATTGGTGAAGTAGCAGATCAGTTTGACGTGGCTACCTCCTTAATCAGATTTTGGGAGGGTGAGTTTGATATTATCAAACCCAAGAAAAACAGAAAAGGCAACAGGCAATTCACGAAAGAAGACATTGAAAACGTGAAACTTATCTATCACCTTGTAAAGGAGAAGGGGTTCACTCTGCAAGGCGCAAAAGATATGTTAAAGAATGACTCGCATGCTGTGAAAGATAAAATGGATATGCTTGACTCATTAAGAAATATTAGAGGCTTTTTATCAGAAGTAAAAGAAAAACTATAACCCCTTGGATGCTGAAAAAAAGGCATTGCTCTCTCTCACGCTAGTCCCTAGAATCGGCAGCAGCAACATTAAGCATCTCATAAGTTATGCAGGGTCAGCCTCTGCTGTACATAATTTATCCCTCTCAAGATTACTTAAAATCCCTGGCATTGGTCATAAAGGCGCCAATTCTATTAAAAATGGTAGCTTGATGGAGAAAGCAAATGAAATTTTTCAACAAGCAGAAAGTGAAAGTTGCCATGTCCTATCCTATTTAGATAAAGCATACCCATACAGACTCAAGCAAATAGCTGATGCACCCCCAATTATTTTCAGTAAAGGACAATGGCCTTTGAGCAGTGAAAGACCTACATTAGCAATCATTGGTAGCAGAAATGCTACTGATAATGGCAGAAGGCTTACGAATGAAATCATCGACGCGCTGAGTCCCTTAAAGCCAATTATCCTGAGTGGCCTAGCATATGGAATAGATATCACTGCACATAAAGCAGCTTTACGAAATAAGTTAAGTACTTATGCTGTTTTAGGGTCAGGCATAGATTTCATATATCCTTCAATACACAAACCTATTGCGTTAGAGATGCAAGAAAATGGAGGTCTCATAACAGAACAAGTGTTTGGCGCCAAACCGGAGGCCTTTAACTTCCCAGCAAGAAATAGAATCATTGCTGGAATGGCCGACCTTGTGGTGGTGGTGGAAGCTGCTAGAAAAGGGGGTGCATTAATTACCGCCGAATTAGCTAATTCCTACGATAGAGAGGTAGCGGCCTTTCCTGGCAGGGTCGGAGATATATTCTCGGAAGGATGCAACAAACTTATTAAAAACAATCAGGCACATCTTATAGAGTCTGCCGAAGACATCCTCTCACTTATGAACTGGGAGATGGACAATCAGGCAAAGATAAAACAAAAGGTTATCGACTTTTCTCAATTGAATGAAAAGGAACAAGCTGTAATTCATGCATTATTGCAAAATAATAAAGAACTTAGCCTAGATTTGTTAAGTATTAAAAGTCAAATAGGATTGAATCAATTAGCGGGAATATTGTTGGGATTAGAATTGAATGGGATTATTCGAACACTGCCCGGAAAGCGCTACCAAATAGCATAATAAATGATAAAACTACCAAAAAAAGAAGCCTTCATATTTGATATGGACGGGGTAATAGTAGATAACATTAGTTACCATATAAAAGCCCTGAAAGAGTTTCTAAAAGGCTTTGGTAAAGAGATAGATGACGAATACTTTCAACAGCACCTTAATGGAAGAACCATGCAAGAAGTAGTGCTAAGTTTAAAGCCTGATGCTTCAAAAGAAGAAGTAATGAGATTAACCGAAGAGAAAGAGGCCCTTTATAGATCGCTTTATAAACCGTTCCTCTCTCCCACTCTGGGGCTACTTCCTTTTTTGATGGCAGCAAAAAAAAATGGAATAAGAATGGCCGTAGCAACTTCAGCGGTCACCTCTAATGCGACATTTACACTAGAAGGATTGTCTATACGAGAGTTTTTCGATGTTGTGGTTGACAGTACAATGGTAACAAAAGGTAAACCAGACCCTGAAATATACCTCATGGCTGCCAAAGAGTTAAATGTAGCCCCGAAAGATTGCCTGGTATTTGAGGATGCCTTAGCTGGCATACAGTCTGCAAAGAATGCTGGGATGGACGTTGTAGGAATAGCTAGCTCCTTAAGCATAGAGCAGCTGCCAGGTGAGTTGGTAGCCAGCGCCAAAGATTTTCAAACACTAAGCGTTCCGTCGGTATGAAAAGAATAATATGGATTATTTGCTTACTGCACTTGACAACTTTAAGCTATGGTCAAGAGCTAAAAATAGCTAAATTAAAGTATAGCGGTGGCGGCGATTGGTACGCTAATAAAACAGCACTCCCAAATTTGATCAACTTTTGCAATAGCACATTAGGTACCAAAATAAACAGCAATGACTACGTCGTTGAAGTGGGTAGTCCTGAACTATTTCAATACCCCTTTGTATACCTAACTGGCCATGGCAACGTTATGCTAAGCGACCAAGAAGCAAAACAACTGCGCACCTATCTCTTGTCTGGAGGATTTCTTCATATCGATGACAATTATGGATTAGACCCTTACATAAGGCTTGAAATGAAAAAAGTTTTCCCAGAAAAGGAGTTTATTGAGATTCCTTTTGATCACCCTATATATCATCAAAAATATGACTTTGATGAAGGCTTGCCGAAGATTCATGAACATGATGGTAAGCCAGCTCAAGGGTTTGGTTTATTTCATGAGGGAAGATTACTGTCTTTCTATTCCTATGAATCTGATTTGGGCAATGGATGGGAAGATCAAAGTGTTCACAATGACCCACCGGAAAAACGGGCAAAAGCACTGAAAATGGGGGCTAATATTATTACATACATTTTTACATCAAAATAATGAATAAAAGTAAGCTCACTAATAGCCGAATATTAAACATAGCATGTAATTTTGCCCTATGAATAAATACATTCTTCATATTATCTTGACGGTGAGTGTAACGCTATTAATTTTCACCTCAGCATGTGAAACATGCTTTGATTGTGGCCCTAATGATGCTTATCCTTACTTTAAGTTTACAGTCCTAAATAAAACGTCACTTGATAGCTTAAGCATAGATGTAACTAGACTAAAAGCAGAGGTAAAAACTATCGACGCGCTTTTAGCAGATCAATCAAATGCTGGCAAAAGTGATTCCCTTAATGGATTGAAATCGATCAAAGTAGATTCACTATCTTTTTACAACTCATTAGTCTCTATTGTGAAAAGCCGCTTAATAAGTATCAAATCCATTAATTCAAAACTGAATGTATTTCAATTCGCAGAGGATGAAGATGACAGCCTCGTGAATTTCCAAATCCCTATTAATCCCAATGACCTAGTATCTAGATATATTATTGAAATCGAGGGAGCCAATTTCTCTAAAGAACTAGCTATAAGTTACCAGCTAGTAGATACTATAATCGACAGTAAAATCACCAAAGCCGCAAAGCAACTCCTTGTAATGGAACATACTTTTGATTCTCTGAGAGGGCCCTATGGCTGTAGCAAAACTGTGTGCATTAGCAACAACCAAACGATATATGTCGAAATATAAATTTTTTATAATTCTATTAGCTGCTATACTGCTATTCGAGCAAAATTCTTTCGCCCAAGAAACTGAAACTGGGGATGATCAAACAAAAAAAACTAAAGTCATTGGAGTAGGATTGAGCTTTGACTATTTAAAGCTACACACCTTACTATTAGATGATGCAGAAAAATGGGAGGTTGCATTGAACCTTTCTATTAAGAATAAAATTAACCTCATTGCTGAGGTTGGCATAGCTACTCTTATGCCGGAAGATGCATTTAAAAATGCAGACTATACTGTTGATGGCAATTATGGTAGATTTGGCTTAGATTATATATTGCAAATTAATGCTGACAACCACTTCATGGTAGGATTAAGGTATAGTTTGAGCAATTATAATGAATCAATTTTATACACTTCAGCCAACCCTATTTTCGAGGACCAAATAGGTAATATTCAAAGGAGTAATTTGTCAGCAAATTGGCTAGAATTTGTTGTCACATCAGAAAAAAGAATAAATAGAATATTTAAAAGTCCAATTAATGACTTCCTCCGACTAGGGTTTAAAGTAAGGTTAAAATCGAATTTAAATTATTCTAAATTTAAGTTTGCCAATACACAGCTACTACCTGGTTATGGACTTACCAATACAAAATTAAACCCAGAAATAAATCTATATATCAAAATTCGATTGGGCTTGATATCTAAAAGCTAATTGCAGACCACCCTATCTATCATAAGACCCCTTGCAACAATATTACGCATTTAGACTTTATACAATCGATACGACTATTGTCGATGCGTTTATGGAAACCTTCTGACGAGAAGGAAAATAGCTTATTTAAATAAGCATTCCATAGACGTATTCGTTGGCTTGTAAATAAGTAATATAATTACTCACTTTTAAAGGGAACACACAGATTCAACGTGTTTTAAAATATATATTGAAAGCTCATGTTTACACTAGCAAATGCTGGTGAACTACTAAACCCAACGCCGTTGTTAGTAACATTAGTAAGTGCCTTTTTATACTGAGGTGTTAAAGATATCCCATAGTGCTTACCAAGCTCATAACTTAACTCAATACCCGCTATGCCACTAGCAAATACATTCTTATATGCATTCCTTTCTCGCTGTGAAAAGGTGATGGTATTTAGCTGATCGCTTGCACCTATAATGGAGTTAGACAACAAAAAGTCAGCTGTCGCACCCATCATCAGTGCAATAGCGAACTTAGCATCAATAAGTTTATAGCTTAATTGAAGCGGTACTGATAAAATTTCAAAATCGTTATAAAGATTATAAGGCGAAGTAATGTTTATGACTTTTCCTTCAGCAGCACTTGCTGCGCTACTTGCACCATGATAGGGAAATAAATCATCACTATTCAAATCTCGTAGCACAGCGCTACTTTCAGAAGTTGACCTAAAATTACCATACGTCAAGCCACTTTTAATTAAGAATCGCTTCCCTAAATTAAATCCAAAATTTAAGCCATAAGACAAAGAAAGATTACTTCTCATGGGAGCGTTGCTTAAATTCTCAATTGTTTGCCTTTCATTATACCCATCATTTACATTGTTTCTGGTAGCTATACCTGATGTGTTTGACACTATCGCTGTAGACAAAACAGAATTACCTTCACTAATAGTAGCATTCGGATTAAAATTACCCGAGCCAAACAACACGTTTGCCTCAAAATTAACAGCACTTCTTTCGTTCATTTTTTCTACCTCACTAATAGCAAAAAAAGATACTTGCTCAAGATTATCAGGGTTATCAGATAAAGCAATTTCATCTAAAGTAGGCTTCATTCTATCTTTATGCATCAAATTAACTATAGCACGATTTTTGTCAATATTCATCAATTCGTCCTCAACTTCCATATCAGTAAAGGAGGCAATTGCATTTACTGCACCAGCAACTCCCTCTCCTATCTGATCTTGACGCCTAGTATTATCCACTCTTTTTATAGATAAAACATCATTAATAATCACAGGAAATTTTGCTCCCTTCCTATTATCGGTAAATGCTGAGTTCGCCGCTTCAGACAACTCAATAGCTTGCCAATCTTCGCCAAGGAAAGTATCAGAAACGCTGTCTATCACATTATAATAAAGTGAAACCAGTGCAATTAGTATCACTGCAGCTGCAATATTCCTATACCAGATCGCTCTCCTTCGCATCTGTTTATTCTCAGCACGTAATAGATTCGCCTCAATGGCGTCCCATACGGCAGTTGAAGGCTCAAAATTTGCGTCTTTGAACTTCCCCTTCAGGTTTCTATTAAATATATCTTTACTGTACTCTTTCATTACCCCACTGATTATTCTTTTCTATTATTTCCATTAATAGTTTTCTAGCTCTGGCATACTGCGATTTGCTAGTCCCTTCGTTAATAGATAACATTTTAGCTATCTCCTTATGTTGATAACCTTCTATTGCATATAAATTAAAAATCACCTGACAGCCAGTTGGTAGCTCTTGTACCATATTCATGAGGTCTTCCATTTCCAGATTTTCTAAAGAACTAGCCCCTAATCCTTCTGTTAGATCATCTACATCTACCATAGGATAGAGGTATAGTTTATTTCTTTGGTGATTTAAGGCTGTATTAATTATTATTCGCTTTATCCAATAGCCAATACTTGAGTCTTGTCTAAACTTGCCTATATTTTGAAATACTTTAATAAAGCCTTCTTGTAATATATCTTCTGCCTCTTGTGTAGATTTAGAATATCGCATAGCAACAGCAAGCATTCCAGATGCATATTGTTGGTAGAGCTGGTATTGACTCTTCCTATTACCTTTTTGGCAACCTTTTATAATTTCAATGGCTGTTGACATATGGAAACCTTTCCAGATTCTGTTATATTAGACCCAAATTAAGAAGATATGGTTGGAATAAAATATTTTATTTTAAAATGCACGTTAGTAATTGGGTTTTTAGTGAGCTATGCTTGCGTTCCAATCCAGCCGAATACTAGTACTACGCAAAGATTCCCTGCCTTACAATTCAACAATAATTCCTATCAAAACAATATAAAAACTGTTCAGCTTTTAACCTTCAAAAACGGCTCTAATACAGCGCGAAACAATCCTTCAATAGAATTAAATAGTCAGCAAAGCTTAATACTTACCTTTGACGACTTGTCAAATCAGCAGCAACTATATCAGGCAAGAATACTCCATCTCAATAAAGACTGGACTAAGCTGAGTCAGGTATTATCAATGAATTATTTAGATGGATATAATCAAATACCTATTCAAGATTACGAATATTCCTTTGACACCAAAATACCGTATATCCATTACCAATTCAAGGTTCCTGCCGTCGAGGTTACCGGAAACTACCTCCTCGTCGTATATAAAGGAAATAATGAAAATGATATCGTTCTATCCGAGCGCTTCAGAGTATATGAAAATAAGACTTCTGTCGCCTACAAAATTGTCCCTTCTAGCTTGGTAAGAAATAGAAGAACAATGCAAGAAGTAGAATTTGAAGTACGCCTAAATGGTGCAAATATATTAAATAGAGGAGGGGATATTTATCCAGTAGTTAAACAAAATAATAACTGGAATAATGAGATCACATTAAATGAGCCTAGATTTATACAAGGTGAGGTGCTCCAATACAATTTTTTCGATGGGACACTGAATTTCGTTGGATTCAGCGAATTTAGGTTTATAGATATAAGTACTGTTAATTTTAAAGGTGCTAATATTTCAGAAATAGACCAAACACAGACCCCTATCAAAATGCTTTCCAGCATTGATAGAAGTCGAGCTTCCCAGGCATATAGAGAATGGCAAGACAATAATGGTCAGTTTTTCATCGGTAACAGAGAACGACAAACTACAGAGCTGGTGAATGATTATATTGATGTTACTTTCCGACTAGCTAGTCCGCAACAGAGTGAGCCCATTTACATAATCGGAGAATTCAATAATTGGGAAACTAATTCCAACAGTATAATGAAGTATAATGAGAGTACGAGCACTTACCAAAGGACATATAAACTGAAGCAGGGGTTTTATGAATACATGTATTTCACTCCACAGGAACCCGTTTATAAATTTGAAGGCAGTTACGTTGATACAGAAAATAGCTATGATATCGCGATTTACTACAGCAATCCACAACTGAGGTACGATGAACTAATTGGCTACACCCAATTCAATTCACGAACTGCCCGTCAAAATAAGTGACTGTTTCTGTTCCAGGCTGAACATTTGCTAGATCTAACATACCAAAGCCCTTATCACAGTAAAGGCCAATACCGTTGTTGTAAACTAATTTCTGCAAATCTACTGGTGCTTCGAGCATAAAAGGAAGCGTATATCCCCTAACCTCATAGGGTATGTCTTGATCAAATAAAGGATATATTCGAGAATATTTTTTTCCATTTCTCTCTATCCTATCTACGTAAGAACGGTCAGGTGTAAATTGAATAGCCGACTCATAGGGTTCAAATTGCGGAAATCGGCTAATTAAATTTTGCTTTAGATTATGCGCAAATTGCTCGCTGCAAGGGTGTATAAATTCTTTACTAGCATCATCGAAAAACTCCGCTTTCAGCTGTACAATTGGGGAAATACAAATAAATTCCATTTTCTCTTCAAAGTGGATTTCAGATTCCAGTTCCACAGATAAGGGCTTGATGGGTAAATTTCTAACCTTCAGTAATTCAAAACTAAAAATTTGCTCTATTATTTTATCTAAGAAGGCCTTATTGGAACACGAGAAAACTACCGTTATTTTGTTGCTATAAAAATGTAGACCATTCTTACTAACTTTGGTTTGCCCTTTCAATCCTGAAAAGTTGTAATGCTTAAAACTTTCCATGTTTTCATCATTACATTTCTTTATTATGCCTTTAAAAAGACGATATAAATGATATTGATGATGAAATGGGACAGCTGCCCCCTTGTCTTTATTTTCAAATATTATCCTTACACGCACAGCCTAATCTCTTTCGAAAGGAGACTAAAAATAAACCACAATTGTTTCGAGAAAGTGTAAATAAATATAAAAACAGTAAAATTAAAAGGAATACCTACGCCTTAAAAAAGACGACTACACATTAAATCGAAAGTGCATTATGTCTCCATCATGGACAACATACTCTTTTCCTTCGATGGCCATTTTACCTGCCTCTTTACAAGCTTGTTCTGTTTTATATTTCCTGTAATTCTCCAACTTTATTACCTCTGCTTTGATAAAGCCTTTTTCAAAATCAGTATGGATCACGCCAGCCGCTGCAGGAGCTTTCCACCCTTTCTTAATGGTCCAAGCTCTCACTTCTGTTACACCAGCTGTAAAGTATGTAATCAAGTCCAAGATAGTATACGATGCACGAATCAACTTATTTAGTCCAGACTCAGTAAGTCCATATTCACCAAGGAACATTGCTTTCTCTTCTTCATCGTCAAATTCAGCTATTTGTGATTCAATGGCAGCACTTACCACTATCACTTCAGCATCCTCCTCTTTCACA
Source organism: Marivirga sp. (assembly GCA_046709585.1). GTDB lineage: Bacteria > Bacteroidota > Bacteroidia > Cytophagales > Cyclobacteriaceae > Marivirga. The sequence continues at coordinate 21,016 of JBKEFO010000001.1, read as the reverse complement.
TATTCCTTGAATTGGTCGACAAATTTATTTCCACTCATTGCCGATGCTTCTTCAACATTTGTCACATAGATAACAGGCTTATCAGTTAAAAGCATCAGATCTCGGATAGGCTCCTTCTCGTCACTTGTCAAGTCCAATGTCCTTGCATTTTTACCTGCTTCTAAAGCTTCCTTGTATTTAAGAAGAATAGCTAGTTCCTGTTTTGCTTTGGCATCTCCTGACTTAGCTACTTTTTCTGTTTTCTGTATTTTCTTTTCAACAGAGTCTAAATCTTTGAGTTGTAGTTCCGTATCAATAATATCCTTATCAGCCACCGGGTTTACCCTACCGGCGACATGTGTAATATTATCATCTTCAAAACAGCGTACCACATGCACTATCGCATCGACCTCTCTGATGTTTGCCAGAAACTTATTACCTAAGCCCTCACCTTTGCTAGCGCCTTCTACCAAACCTGCTATATCCACAAATTCTATAATCGTTGGTACAACCTTATTGGGATTTACTAAATCCTTTAAAATATCTAAACGCTCATCAGGCACACTAATTACACCTACATTTGGTTCTATTGTACAAAAAGGAAAGTTTGCCGCCTCAGCTTTAGCATTTGAAAGCGCATTGAACAGCGTAGATTTACCTACATTCGGTAAACCAACAATTCCGCATCTTAAGCCCATTTTTTATAATTTTAATTCTGAAATATCTTATATCTTCGGTATCCATTGTACAGCTCTACAAATATAACCCGTAGTACTGTATAAACCGGTATCGCCGCGATCATGCCAACGACCCCTGCTAAGGATGCGCCTGCAAAGATAATAACAAAAATTTCTAATGGATGCGCTTTTACACTTTTTGAGAAAATAAGTGGTTGCAGGAGAATGTTGTCTGTTACCTGGACTGTTGCAAAAACGGAAACAATTTTAACTAGAAGGAAAAACAACTCATTATTCATCTCAAATAATCCTCCTGTAGTTACGCCAACAATTATTCCAAATAGCGAACCCAAAAGTGGCCCTGCATAGGGAATTAAGTTAGCAACAGCGGCAAATACAGCTATAGTAATGGCATACTTGACACCAAAAATACTTAAGCCTACAGCGGCAATAGTAAATATGGCAATCATTTGAAATAACAGGCCTAAAAGGTAGTTAGAAAGTAAGCTTTCAATCTTGTAAATAGCGCCTATTGACACTTCAAAATACTTATTTGGAATAATTGATATAATTCGCCTCCTCAGCATACCTTTTTCAAAAAGCATGAAAAAACTAATAAAACTTACTGCTAATAGCCCCACAAAGAAGCTACCAGTAAAAGAAAGTAAATTATTTAGAAGGGAGCTAAAATCTAATGTTTGAACGAAACCAAGAATATTGTTTCTGATGGTATCAATCAAAAAACCCTCTTCCCCTATGGAAGGAAAAGATTCAAATAGGAAATTTTCAATTGCTGCTATAGGCTCTGAGATACTTTGGTAGAGCGCATTATAATCAAGTTGATTTAGGATGCGGATTTGCTCGGATATTAACGGAACAAATAAGCCTACAAACAAAACAATAAAACCCACCAAAATACCATAGCCAATTATTATGGAAACAATTTTTGGTAAATTATAGCCGAAAAAATACAGCTTATTTAAATAGCTTACCAAGGGTCTTAATATTGTAGCAATTATCAACGAGAGCACTACATATATTAGGATATCGGCAAAAAGTAAACTTATTATTAATACAATTAATGCAACACCTACTAGGTATAAAATTGGTTTTATTCTATTCACTGTACTAAGTTAGTACTTAAAGTCCTTAAAAAAAAAGTCCTTCACGTAGGACTTTTTTTTACTTTTTGATTAGTCCCAAGACAAAGAATTATTCTCAGACTCCTCCCCTTCAGAATTCTCTCTATCAAATTGAGAAAAATCAAATTCCGGCATAAGTTCTGTCTTAATATGGCCGACAGTTTCTGATAATGCGCCAACGAACTTATTAAAATCCTCTTTGTACAAAAATATTTTGTGCTTTTCATAACTGAAACCATCTTCCTTGTACTTCCTTTTACTTTCAGTGATTGTTAAGTAGTAATCATTAGCTCTGGTCGTTTTTACATCAAAAAAATAGGTTCGCTTTCCTGCCCTAATTCTCTTTGAAAAAATTTCTTCTTGTTCTCTTTCCATATGACTTAGTCTGGTGCAACTACATTAATTTGTTGCTCTGCATAAAATAATTTTAATTTTAAATATAGTATAATCAAATTCACAAATGCAAATAGAGTTATGTAATTTGCAACAACATAAACAAAATTAAAAGCCGGGTAGCAATGAAAATCAGCTTTGATCAATTACCTCAATTGCCAGAACTAAGTCTATTAGCAAAAAAATTAGTGGAGGGCTTTATTACGGGACTACATAAATCGCCATTTCATGGGTTCTCAGTTGAGTTTGCTGAACACCGCTTATATAATATAGGAGAGAGTACAAAGCATATTGATTGGAAGGTTTATGCCCGAACAGATAGATTATACACCAAACAATATGATGAGGAGACAAACCTTAGGGCTTATCTTCTTATAGACAATAGCTCGTCAATGTATTATCCTACAGAAAGCAAAGCTAAAATCAAATTTAGTGTGATAGCTGCGGCCTGCATAGCTCAGTTATTACAGAAACAGCGCGATGCAGTGGGGCTAATAAGTTTTTCAGATAAAATTGATCTTTTCACGGAAGTGAAATCAACAAAAGCACACTTAATCAATTTATTTAATCATCTGCAGACCATTTACGCACAGACACAATCATTAAAGCAAACGCAATTAAGTGATAACATTCATTTAATAGCAGAGAAAATTCATAAGAGATCCTTGGTCATTGTGTTTAGTGACTTAATTGCATCAAACGAAAGTTTAGATACTTTTTTTCAGTCTATTCAGCATCTCAAGCATAAAAAGCATGAAGTACTTTTCTTTCAAATAAACCACCAGGAAACAGAATTATCATTCAATTTAGAAGATCGACCCTACTTGATCGAAGACTTAGAATCAGGAGAAAAAATCAAGCTTAACCCTTATGAGGTAAAAGAATATTATCAGCGGCAGTCTGAAAAATACTTTCAAGAGGTTAGCTTACGATGTCAGCAATATAAGATTGACTTAACGAAAGTTGACGTCAATGATGACATTGAAAAAGTGATGGGAGCATTTTTGATTAAGCGCAGTAAAATGCGCTAGCAAGAAAAAACAATGCAAATGAAGAATTCCGTACATGTCATAGTAGCGTCCAATAATCCTGTGAAAATAAATGCCGTTAAAGCAGGCTTTGAAAAAGTCTTTCCTGACGAAAAATTTACTATTAGCGGAGTAGCGGTAGCTTCAAATGTAAGCGACCAACCGATGACCCAAAACGAGACAAAGAAAGGTGCCCTCAATAGAGCAGAAAATGCTAGAAAAAACACAGGGGATGCAAGCTATTGGGTAGGAATAGAAGGAGGAATACAGGATTCAGACACTGGCATGGAGTCCTTTGCTTGGGTCTATATACTTAGTGAAAAGACAGTTGGCGTAGCAAAAACCGCAAGTTTTTTCTTACCTAAGCAGGTAGCTGACCTCGTACACATGGGAATAGAGCTTGGAGAAGCGAATGACATTGTATTTGATAAGCATAATTCAAAACAACAAAACGGGGCAGTGGGCTTGCTTACGGCGAATTTAATAGACAGAACAGGCTATTATACAGATGCAGTTATTCTAGCATTAATCCCATTTTTCAATGAAGCGCTGTATAGGTAAACAATGACAACCTCAGATACATTGTAGCTTTTCAATGGAGGACTTTAGCCATCTTACACAAAGAAGTTAAGCCGTGAGGTTTAGCGCAGCTTGGAAAGCTATATGACTTTTTAGACCGTTTTTATCTGAACTACAGCGCCAAATGCATTTATTGTATACTATTGCGTGGGCTAATATTGGCCCTCTCATTATTCGAAAAAGGTATTCTTCACCTTTGTAAAGCTCTTCTAAAGAGAAACAAACACCAGCAGTATATTTAACACTTTCATGTTTTTATTGTTGGATATAATACACACAATTATGTAATATTACAATATGTTTACAGGCATTATAGAAACTTTAGGAGAAATAAGAGACTTACAAAAAGAAAAGAGTAACTTGATAATCACTGTCGAGAGTACGCTTTCGCAGGAATTAAAAATAGACCAAAGCATCTCCCACAATGGTGTATGTCTTACGGTCACTGCTGTGGAAGGAGGTACCCACAAGGTGGTAGCAATTGACGAAACACTTAAAAAGTCTACCCTCGGGAACTTAGCTATTGGAGATCCAGTGAATTTAGAGCGCTGTATGCAAATGAATGGGCGTCTTGATGGACATATCGTTCAAGGTCATGTTGATTCAAAAGCTACTTGCTTTAACGAAAAAGAAGAAAATGGTAGCTGGGTATTTACTTTTTCATACGATAGTAAGGAAAATGTATTGGTAGAAAAAGGTTCCGTTTGTATCAATGGGGTTAGTTTAACTTGCTTCGACATTACAGATAAACTATTTAGCGTGGCTATCATTCCTTACACTTATGAACATACAACCTTCAGAAAAATTAAAAAAAACGATGAAGTAAACATAGAATTCGATATAATTGGGAAATATGTATATAAACTGGTCAATTTAAACAATAAATAATAGCAGCATGGCGGCAGAGATAAATTGTATGGTGGTCGATGATGACCCTATATTCAGACAATATATTAGCAAGCAAATTGTAGAAACTAATGGGCTAAAGCTTATCGTAGAGGCGGACAGTGCTACTAAAGCCATTGAGCTACTAGAAGAAAACGACATAGATATTATTTTTCTTGACGTTCAAATGCCAGAAATGACTGGTATTGAATTAGTCCAAAGATTAAATAATGGCTATGAAGTAATTCTAGTTACAGCTAATGATAGCTACGCAGTGGATGCTTTCGACCAAAGAGTTACGGATTACCTGATAAAACCTTTTGAATACGATAGATTTAGCCAGGCCATAAACAAAGCGAGGGTAAACATTGAAACCTTCAGAAATAAGAAAGATAAAGTAGAACACATCTTCATCAAAAGTGATGGAAAGATTATTCATCTGAAATTAGCTGATATTTTATTTATAGAAGCTTTGGCAGATTATGTGGTAATCAATACAGAAGCCAAAAAATATATTGTGCACCATACCATGAAAGGTGTTGAGAAAAAATTACCCGAAGGCAGATTCGTAAGGGTCCATAGGTCATTTATAGTTAACCTGGAGAAGATTGACTTCATAGAGGATTTAAGCATTCATATTAAAGTAAAATCTATTCCGATAGGTGCCTCGTATAAAGAAAAGCTATATAAAACTATGAATTTTCTGTAGGTCATTAGAAAAGTACTTCCTATAAAGAAAGTAAACAATAATAGCAGAGAGCGCTCCCAAAATAGCGCCAACTAGAATATCTGCAGGATAATGTACTCCTGCATATATTCTAGAGTACGAAACTACTACTGCCCACCCCAACATTAATTTGCTCCATTTATTTCTATAGAGAAGAAATAGAAAGGTAGCAAGGGCGAAAGTATTTGAGGCATGCGAGCTAGCAAAGCCATATTGCCCACCACAATGCTTTATGGTATGTACCACGTCCTGTATTTGAGGGTTATGACAAGGCCTTAACCTTTCGAAGAAAGGTTTAAAAAGACCAGAAGCAGACTGATCTGCTAACAATATTAATAAACCGCAAGCCGCTAGTAGATAGATGCTGCGCCAGCCCAGTTTTCTTATAAAAATAACTACGATTAGCAAATACAGTGGAATCCAGGTGTTTTTTGCTGTGATGAATAACATCATTGGATCTAACCAATCAGCATGAAAGCCATTAAGCCATAAAAATAATTGTTGATCCCAGATATTAAATTGCTCTATCATCTATTTAACTATTACTACAGTATTTAAAATATTGATTTTCAGTTGATTGCTAACCAATCAACTCCTTTCTTTAACAGTTCGGTAGTTTCTTTTTCAAAATCTTTTGTTTGTTTATAATCATATTCCCACTGAGCGGCTGGCGGCATACTCATTAATATTGATTCTGTTCTCCCGCCTGTTTGCAGGCCAAACTTTGTTCCCCTATCCCAAACTAAGTTAAACTCAACATACCTTCCTCTGCGTAGCATCTGCCAAGCTTTTTCATCTGCAGTATACTCTTTTCCTTTATTTATGTTCATTAAGTGGGTGTAGATAGGCGCAAAGCTATTCCCTACGGATTTCACAAACTCAAAGACCCCTAATTTACTTTTTCGATCATCAGCTTTGAGCCGGTCAAAAAATATTCCTCCAACCCCACGTGTCTCATTTCTATGAGGTAAATAAAAATAGTCATCAGCCCATTGCTTAAACTTTGGATAGTAAGCTGAATCGTGATGATCACAAGCAGACTTCAACTGACTATGGAACCATGTCGCTTGTTCCTTGTCAACAATATGTGGGGTAAGGTCTATGCCTCCACCGAACCAATAGAGTCCATTGCTTAATTCAAAATAGCGCACATTCATATGAATTATCGGTACCAAAGGATTATTAGGGTGCATTACGATAGAAACGCCCGTGGCATAAAATTTTAATGCACTACTCTCTTCAGCAGTATCAATCTCCAATGTTTTCAAAAGTGCCTCCGGCGCCTCGCCTTCTACAGCGCTAAAATTTACACCCCCTTTTTCTAACACATTTCCATTCAAGAGCACGCGTGATCGCCCTCCTCCTCCAGCAGTATGTTGCCATTCATCTACCTGAAAGCTTCCTTTACCATCTTCTTTAGCTACAAGATCACATATGCTGTTTTGCAGCTCTAAAAACCACCGACTTATCTCCTCCTTATTTATATTCATGTATGTAAGCTATACTCCGTTAATCAAATTTGTCTACTATTCCCTTAGCCTTCAATCAAAATTAACTATTTTTGACTGAAGAACGAAGGTATAAAATATCGTAGAAAATATTAGAGGATGACGACAAAAACGAGCCAAAAGAGTAAGTTAAAAATCAAGGAAGATGTATTATTAAGAGCCTATGAGCTAATGCATACTGCAAAGCGCATGGCTGAAATCTATGATGAAAACAAACCTGTGGCAGCTAAGTACGTCCACAGTACCTCTAGAGGCCATGAAGCTATTCAGTTAGCTGCCTCTATGCAGCTAACTGCAATCGATTTCGCAGCACCTTATTACCGCGATGAATCTTTCCTATTAGGTATAGGAATGGAACCTTATGAGCTAATGTTACAGCTAATGGCAAAGAAGGGCGACCCATTTTCTGGAGGTAGAACATATTATAACCACCCTTCGCTAAAAAGGAAGGGATTCCCTACCATACCACATCAAAGTTCTGCCACGGGCATGCAAGCTATTCCTGCAACGGGGATGGCTCATGCGTTAAAGTACATGGAAAGTCAGGGCTTAGAAGAGTCTAGTATTGAAAAACCAGTGGTCATATGTTCTTTAGGTGATGGGTCTGTTACAGAAGGTGAGGTTTCGGAAGCGCTTCAAATGGCAGTTTTAAAGAATCTGCCTATCATTTATCTCGTGCAAGATAATGACTGGGGTATTTCTGCCACTGGGCCAGAAATGCGTGCAATGGATGCTTATGAATTTGCTGCAGGCTTTAAAGGTTTGAAACGCATTCAAGCAAATGGATCAGATTTTAACGACTCCTACGAAAAAATGAGTGACGCCATTGCGCATGTAAGAAGCCGTAAAGGTCCTGTTTTGGTGCATGCCAATTGCCCTTTACTGGGCCATCATACTTCTGGCGTTCGAAAAGAGTGGTACCGTACAGAGGATGATTTAGAAATACATGCAGTAGGAGACCCCATACCTAGATTATTAAACTATTTACTTGAAAATGGTTTTGAAGAAACAGCATTGACCACTATTGAACAGAGCGCTATAAAAGCTGCTAATACTGCCTTTGAAAGAGCTGTAGCTGCCGAAGATCCCGACGCTGCAGATGTGATGCTACATGAGTTTGCACCCACTACAATAACAGAGGAGTCAGGAGAAAGGCATCCTGCAAATGCTGAAAAAGTTGTTATGGTAGACGCCGCCTTACATGCTGTAGATGATATATTAAAAAACTACCCTGAAGCACTTTTCTATGGACAGGATGTGGGAGGAGCCTTGGGTGGTGTATTTAGAGAAGCCGCTAACCTGGCAAAGAAATACGGGGATGAACGTGTGTTTAACACGCCTATCCAAGAGGCCTATATTGTTGGTAGTACAGCTGGTATGTCGGCTGTTGGGGTTAAACCCATTGTTGAAATACAATTTGCCGATTACATCTGGCCAGGAATGAATCAGCTCGTAGAAGAATTATCTAAATCTTGTTATTTATCTAATGGACAATTCCCTATTCAGGCTTTGATTAGAATCCCTATCGGCGCCTACGGTGGCGGTGGTCCATACCACTCAGGAAGTATCGAGTCCACCTTGCTAACTATTAGAGGCATAAAAGTTGTCTACCCTTCCAATGCAGCCGACATGAAAGGTTTATTAAAAGCTGCTTTTCTAGATCCCAACCCTGTAATATGTTTAGAGCATAAGGGCTTATATTGGTCAAAAGTACCTGGAACAGATGAAGCCAAAACCTTTGAACCAGCTGCAGATTATGTAATACCTCTAGGAAAGGCTAGAATAGCTCAAGAAGCGAGCATCGCGATGATCAGCGACTCATTATCGATGACTATTATTACGTACGGCATGGGCGTGTATTGGGCAACAGAGGCAAGTAAGAAGTATGATGGTCGAGTAGAGATTATCGATTTAAGAACATTGAATCCTTTAGATTGGGAAACTGTATCTGAATCTGTAAAGAAACACGGCCGTGCTTTGGTGTTAACCGAAGAGCCTTTAATGAACTCTTTCGCAGAATCACTGGCTGGCAGACTGAATCAACACTGCTTTGAGTATTTAGATGCACCCGTTCGAGCATATGGTGCCTTAAACCTCCCTGCAATAGGTCTTAATGTAATTTGGGAGCATGCCATGTTACCAAATGCCGAAAAGGTTGCTGATGAAATAGGGACACTACTAGCTTATTAAAATAAATGCCCTTTCTATTTAAAGAAATTAGAAAGGGCATTTATAGGTTTATGACTAAAACCATGATACTTTATAATCATCAAATTCATCTCCGTTTGCAACGCTTTTCACATAATCAACTTTGGGGGAAACAACTTTTGTTTTCCTTACCAGTTCGTCTAATAAGCCAAATTGAAGCGTGCTATTGAATGTTTGGGTCCTTCTCATGATTATATATTTCGAAGAATTTTCTAGTATTTCCCAGCCCCTTTTTTGAGGATCTTTAATCATGGCAGATGCAACTTTAGCTAGTCCTTCCATCATTTCTGATGGCATAGCACCATTTTCTATAAAGCCATTTGCCATCATCCCATGATAAGCAGTATTTCCGATCTTCCGACCTAATCGTTTGGTATTTACCTGACCTATTTGTTCTTCGATCCAATTGCACATCTTGTTATATGTCTCCATCGGTGCGAATTTCATAACGTTGGAAGTATCAATACCTTCAGCCATAGCTTTCAGTTCATTTTGCAAAGAATCTCTCCCTTCATAAAGATCTAGTATGTCTTTAATAAATGCTGATGATAACGTTACCCCCTCTGTCGAATTATTCATATTTTTTTACCTTTTTTTTGAATAAATTTAATAACTAATTGTTACTGAAAAAGTACATTTAAACTTTTTTTTACTACTCAATAAAAAAAATATCCTACTATTCAGGGTAAAAGAATACTGAAATAATACCCTCCTAAATATTAATTAATCTAGCTTGTTGAGCTGTTCTTTTACGAAGTTCATCAAGGTGCTAATATTTTCTTTACTGAAATCAAATTTTATATTTGCGGCTTCATAGATTTCAGGGATTGATTTCGTGTAACCTAACTGCAAGGCTAATAAATACGAAGCGAGCCCCTTCTCATTATCTTCCTTGAAATTTCTCCAAACTGCTATGGCACCAAGCTGTGCCATTCCATACTCAATATAATAAAATGGTACTTCAAAAAGGTGTAGCTGTTTTTGCCAAAGACTATCTTTTTTATCTTCTAAGTCAGACCAGTCTGTAATTTTATCGGAAAAGTCATCAAATATGATATTCCATTCGTCCGTTCTTTCCTCTACAGTATGGTTGGGATTTTCGTAAAGCCAATGTTGAAACTTATCTATAGTAGCCACCCATGGCAACGTTTCAATAATTTGTTCTAAGTGTTCCCTTTTAGCTCTTTTTAAGTCTTCCTCATTGTCAAAGAACACATCCCAATGATCCATAGTTATGAGTTCCATACTCATCGAAGCCAACTCCGCTACTTCAGAAGGAGTATTCTTAAAATCAGTCAGTTCTAAATCATTCATTAAAAAAGAATGTACAGCATGACCACCCTCATGCAGCAAAGTCACCATATCACTCAAAGTAGAAGTAGCGTTCATGAAGATGAAAGGCACTCCTGTCTCTGACAAAGGATAATTATAGCCACCTGGTGATTTCCCTTTCCTTGAATCTAAATCTAGATGCCCCATTTCTTCCATCTTTTCAAGACACTCTCCCAAGAATGGATCTAGCCTTTTGAAGCAGCTTACCGTTCTCTTTGTTAAGTCTCTCGCATCAGAAAAGGGTCTTAATGCAGCTTTTCCTGAAATATCAACTGCTTTATCCCAAGGCTTCAATGCCTCTAAACCTAATTTTTCTTTTCTGTCTATTGCAATACTATTTAATAGAGGTACCACCTCTGTTTTTACGGATTCATGGAAGTCGAAGCAATCATCAGGAGCATAATCAAAACGCCCCATTGCAGTAAACATATAGTCTCTAAAGTTTTCAAAACCAGCATTTTGTGCTGTTTCAGTCCTTATTTTAATTAATTCATTAAAAAGAGCATTCAGCTTTTCCTTATCAACCAATCTTCGATCACTTATTTTATGGTATACCTCTGCCCTTAATTTACGATCTGGTGACTGGAGCATTACTGCCGCTTGCTGTAGAGTCATTTCTTTTCCATCATGCTGGATATCCATAGCACCAGAAATGGCACCGAATTTTTGCGCTTTGCTTGCGATTTCTGTTTCCAATGCAATATTCTCCACTCTATAAATTTTAACATCCTTTTCCATCTCACGAATCATGATATCAAAACCCTCTTTATTTTTCAACATAACAAGATAAGGAGATGCTAAGGCTTTTTTATTCAATTGATCCGAGAATGGTGCAATATGGGGTTGTATCTCTCTCACAAAAAACTCGTATGCTTCGGATAAAGCCTCATCTATTGTATCGCAGGTCATCTTAATATAACGCCAAGCTAAATCCTCGGACACCACGGCTTCTAACTCACTCATGTCTCTGAACCACTTGGCTAAATCTACCTCAGAAGAAATTTCAGCCACTAATAGACCCTCAAAATAAGGCTTCAAACCTGCCCAATCTTCTACCTTAAAATCGGCGGGTAAAAAGGCTCTATGTTTTATTTTTAATTCCATAATATTTTTTTTTGGACGAACTAAGTCTCCATTTAAGCTTCCATTCCCTTCATAAAAAAAGAGGACAATGTCCTCTTCTATTCTCACTAAAACGCTATATGAAATTTATCCGATTTTAATTTTTACTCCCTCAGAAGTCGGATGTCCTACGCAGGTCAATACGTAACCCTCCTCTTTTTCTGAATCAGAGAGCCCTTCGTCCTCATCTAAATGCATCGTTCCAGATAACAATTTACCTCTACATGCAGTACACAAACCACTCTGACAAGAGAATGGCAAATCTATGTCGGCGTCTAAGGCTGTCTCTAATATACTTTTGTCTGCAGGCACTGTGAATACATGTTCCTCATCATCAAACAAAATGGTTACCTCATAATCGCCACCTACCTCTACTTTTGCCGTTGACTTATTTGCTTTGTCAATAGTACCTTGAACAAAACTTTCTTTAAAAATATTAGCCTTAGGGATTTCCAACACTTCTAATGCTTGCTCCACATTCTTCATCATCCCCTCAGGACCACACATGAGATACTGCGTTTGCTCACTTCCCCAGCTAGGAATCCTGACGAATATTTTTTTCAGCATCTCTTCATTTAACAGACCAGACTCTCCTTGCCAGTTTAGTGGTGCGTCATCTAACACATGAATCACATGCATGCGGCCTTCATACTTATCTTCGAGGGCATCAAACTCTTTTTTGAAGATAACAGATTCAAGATTTCTATTCGCATAAATTAATGAGATAATACTATCGCTTTCGCCATGCAAAATTGATTTGGAAATGCCCATCATTGGCGTGATACCACTCCCACCAGCAAACATGATAAGGTGTCTCTTTTTCTCTGCAACCACCTCAGTAGTAAAATTACCCATCGGCTCCAGTACTTGCATACTTTCCCCTGCTTTAAGGTTGTCATTTAAGTAGTTAGACATCCTGCCACCTTCTACCCTCTTTACAGTTACTGCTGGAAATTCGTCCACCAGAGGGGAGGTGCATAGCGAATAAGCTCTTCTTACACTCTCTCCGTTAATATCTGTGATCAAGGTAAGAAACTGGCCAGCAGTATAGCTGATTTCCCATTCCGGCTTTTCAAATTCAATAACAATCGCATCTTTTGTAGCATGTACAACCTGACGTACTGTTAGTTCCTTATACCGATCATTTTTCTTATTAGCGGAATTATCTTTCTCTTTCTTCTTAAAAAAATTAAATGCCATATCTTTATTATAATTTTACTGTCTAACCGAATGTATTCCTTTTGGTTTTCACAAAAATAAGAATGATTGTTAAAAAATAGGTGCTATTCATCACTTTGTATCAAATAATATATTATTTCGAGCTGGTTTCACTAAACTTTCTGCCAAACTTTTCAGTTATTAAGTTAAAATATTAGGATTATGGCAAGAGCAAATATCAAATTAATTCAGGCCATTAAAGCGGCTGCAGATAAAATGAATTCGGAAGGAACTTACCAGTGGGGTCATATGGGTGCTTGCAATTGTGGGCATTTAGCACAACAATTAACTCCTTACAGCAAGCGCGAGATTCATGAATACGCCATGAGAAAATCTGGTGACTGGAGTGATCAGGTAGATGATTATTGCAGTACAAGCGCTATGCCTATGGATGAGATTATCTCGTCGATGATGGACTCGGGGCTGGAAAGAAAAGATATGATAGAACTTGAAAGACTGCAAAATCATGAAGTGCGACGTTATCTAGGCAAAAGAGGTAATAGACTTAACCACAACATAAAAGAGGATGTTATTTTATATATGCGCACTTGGGCGCAACTCTTAGAGGAACAACTTATCAGCCAAGTAACGCTTCCAAAAGAGATTCATAATAGCAGAGAAGTGCTAGCGACAGTATAGGGTATTTCATTCGTTAAAAAGTTATACACAAAAAAAGGTCAGCTTAGCAGCTGACCTTTTTTTTATAACATCTAGTTCACTTACTTACTAACCTTATTTAAATCTACAATCTGAACTTCCACTCGCCTATTCTCGGCAGGATTTTTAGAGTCGGCTTGCGTAGCACCATAACCTTTAGCAATAATACGTCTTCTCACTACTCCTTTAAAATTGAAGAAATTCACTACCTCAATAGCCCTTTGATTAGACAACTTCCTATTTGCTTCTGGATTTCCTTCAGCTGAGGCATATCCAGATATCTGGATGCCTAGTTGATCGCTTGCACCGATCTTCGCGTAAATATTTTGTAATTCAGTCTTATCTTTATCGGACAAGTTTGCCTGGCCCACATCAAAATAGATTTTATACACTGGTTCCAACAGCATTTCATCATAATTAGCTACAATCTCCTTTTTCTTTTCCGCCTTTTGTTTCTGCGCTTCTTCCGTCACGTACATAGTAGGAAGTGAATAAATGGTTTCTCCTTCTACCACTCTACTTTGCAAAGTTGTGGTGTCACTCTCATCATAGTAATAAGTTCTGCTTGCGATTTCACCCTCATCTTCTTTCGATGTAAAATCAACATTCTCTATCGGATTAACACTATACATCAAGCCCATCAAATAATTAAATGCCGCAGTATCTTCCGTTGCTATGATAGCATCCATCATACCATATACATCTAAACTATCATTTTGCACCAACATGGCCTCATTTGCTTGTTTAGGGCTGTGCGACTCCGTTTGCTGCGTATCATAGAAAGCATTATTAACGGTCACCTCCTGACCCACAACAACATCAAACTGCCTGATAAGATTTAAGTTAATCCTTTGATATAACTCATAAAAATATGTTTGGTTAGGCACATTAATATTCAGTGTATAGGGTAGGTACCCTTCAGATTCAATGATTAAATCATAATTTTTTCCCGGAGGAAGAATAATCAAATAGTTGCCAGTTCTAGGGTCGGGATCATACACATAATCAACTTTAGTATTATCCTCATTATTTACTAATTTTATTCTTGTAGGGACTGGCTGCTTATCTGGACCAGCTGTTATTTTACCTTTTAACATGGTCAAAGGAATATTTGCATACTGTTCAGGCATCTCAAAGGTATAAATATCCTGTCCACCATATCCTCCCTGCCTGTCTGAAGAGAAAAAACCCCTACTACCATCGGCTGTAAGGGTAAAATAATTATCGTCTAGGGGCGTATTAATAGGATAGCCCATATTTTCTGGTGATTTCCACTTCCCTCCTGATTTAACACTTTTGAAAATATCTCTTCCACCCATTGACCTCACACCATTAGAGGTAAAATATAAAGTCTTCATATCTGGATGAATAAATGGCGCGTCCTCATCATATTGCGTATTAATTTCAGCTCCAAGGTTAGTAACATTGCCCCAACCACCACTGGCTAATTTCTCTCCTACATAAATATCCATCCCACCGTAGCCACCAGGTCGATTACTGGCAAAATAAATTTTCTTGCCATCAGGGGTAATACTTGCTGTTGATTCTAAACTATTTGAATTAAGTCCCTTTAATGGCGCCGGCGCGCTCCATGCAGCCCCTTCTTTGTTCATGATGTAAATATTACCTTTTGGACCTGAACCAATGAAAACGAGCATTTGTTGACCATCTGGAGATATACCTGCGGTACCAACATTTTCGTTTGTGTTAATAGAGACCACTGTAGCCCCCCCCCAATTGCCGTCATTGCTATAAGTTATATAAATCTCCTCAACTGACCTTCCTGTTCTCTTATTGGGCCTCAAGGTAGTAAAGGCCATCACAGATTGATCTGCAGAAACAACAGGGTTGTATTCTGTATATTCGGAGTTGATAGGAGGCGCCATTTTTTGAATGTTGATATCCTTCTTATCATTTACAAGACGTATTGCATTTTGACTTTTCTGACGTTGCAAGGTTACTTCTTCAATTAGATTCTGCGCCCCGCCTTTGATCAGTTGAAGGTATTGCTCATAGTATTTTTCTGCTTTAACTAATTGCAGATTTTTATGATATGCTTGAGCCATGTAATAATTTACCTCCTTGGGCAATTTATCTAATGACCCACCTTGGTCTAGCTTATCAAAACTATTAATAGCCTTTAATTGATCAGTAGCATTTGGCTGCATGAGATAGGAAACCCCTAACATATAATTGACATACGCATTATTTGTACCTAATTGTACTGCTTCATCTAAGGCTTTTATCGTCGCTTCATAATTTTTAATTTTAAAATAGTTTTCACCACGGTAAATTAAATCATCAATTTTTGATTCTTGGGCAAATACTAGCGATACAGCTAGAAAAAAGAATGAAGTAAGAATTATTCGTTTCATAATTATAAAATATTAATTACAATGTTGCCAATTGAGCTTTAAAATGGTTTAAAGACGATTAAAGGCCTTTTTAAAAATTTTTTCTTTGTACGTATTGCCCTAATGGCCATGTAACTTATTACACAGCAGTCTAATTAAAGGGACTCAGTGTCTTAAATATATAGTTTTTATTTAAAATAGGAGAAGATTTTATTCGCTTCTTTCAATTGCTAGCAGTCTTTTTAATAGCGGCGGATGAGAGTAATGGATAAATACGTAAAATTTATGAGGCCATAGATTACTTAAATTATCGACAGATAGCTTTTTTAAAGCCGTGGCTAAAAAGGCACCGTTATACGTTTTCTTGGCAAACGCATCTGCTTCAAATTCATGTTTCCTACTGAGGTAGTTGCCAATAATTCCAGTAAGCATACTTATCGGTGTAAAGATAATACCAAACGCAATAAGATTAATACCAAAGCTTAAGCTCATCGCTCCCAATGCTTCACTTAAACTTGGTTCGAAAATCATTAACGACATCACAAAAAGCATGAAGCCAACTTGAATCACTGCGTTTACCATCCCAAAAATAGTGTGTTTTAATTTATTGTGGCCTACTTCATGTGCTAATATAGCTACTAGCTCCTCAGTGGTATAATTTTTGACCAGGGTATCAAAAAGCACTATTTTTTTTCTTCTGCCGAAACCAGAAAAATAGGCATTAGCCTTATTCGATCTTTTGGATCCATCAATAACAAAAATGGTCTCAACAGGGAAGTTAACGGACTCACCGTAGGCGACAATCGCACTTTTCAATTCCCCATCTTCTAATGGTGTTAATTTATTGAAAATTGGTACTATCCAGCTAGTATAAAGGAAATTTGCGCCAATCATAAATATGCTGATGACTATCCAGAATATCCACCAAAAGGAGGCACTCAAATAGGTTATTAAGAGTATAAGTACAGATAATAAAATACTCCCTATCAATGCTGTAAACAAATAGCCTTTGAGCTTGTCTAGGAAGAAAACCTTAACCGTTGTATTGTTAAACCCATATTTCTCCTCAATTCTGAAAGTCGAATAGAGTTGAAAAGGCATATTCATCACATCATTAACGAGAAAAATAACGCCAAAAAAAGCTAGGGTCTGTGGTATCATACCACTCAGTTCAGCAGTAAAATAAGCATCTAACTTACCTAACAGCCCGTAAAATATTACGCATACAACAGTTAGCAGACTTACAAATCCGTTCAATAAGCCAAAACGTGCGTTTTCCTTTTGGTAAGCTAAGGCGATTTGGTACTTATCATCATCATAGTAGCTGTTTAATTTCTCAGGAACGTGACTGCTATCATTCCTTGAATTCAATAAATCCACAAAAGTTGAAAATAGATACTCGCCTCCAATAATAATCAATAGGATGGCTAGGTATTCAGTTGCATTAAATTGCATAAAGACTTAGAATTTAGGACATGGTATGCGCAACCTATCTGCTGGTGGCCTTCTCGGATCTGTTAATGACAATACGTATGATATAGAAATTTCATGAGCTCCTCCACTTCTGATACCTAAGCCAGATAAAGTGTAATCGAAACTATAACCTACTGACACCTTCTCATAAGAATACCCCAAGATAAGAATCAGTGACTCCGAGGTAGATATACCTTCATTGGCTGAAGCAAACGGTATTCCTCTATACTGTAAGCCGACCACCATTGGCTCTAAGGTGGCATATAAGCCCAGATCAAGTTGTCTAAAAGGTCCTTGCATTTTAAATTGTGCTGTCGGCGTAATGCTTCTTTCATAACCAGACTTAGTATATCCCTTTTTACCATAGCCTGTGTTCAGGAAAACCTTATAGCCAGCGTGGAATGAATGCCTCATAGACAAAGGGCTAGCTTCTCCTGCAATAGACTGGTTGGGCTGATTAAGATGGAAATTAGAATATCCAAACCAAAAATTTTCGGAATAAATCACGCCCCCTAATGAAAGATCGAACATAAACTTACTATCACCTCCGCCGGCTTCCCCACTAGGGTTTGGAAAACATTGACAATCAGGATCAAAAGAGCTTGAAAATGTTAGTCTACTAAAATCTAGGTTTGTATTAATAACCCCAACTTGTATCCCTGGTCTAAAAGTGATTTTATCTGAAATGCGCAACTGATATGCATATTGTGCACCAATGGTGGTTGACCTATAACCCACTTGACCTTCTTGATCTCGTAATATCACAAAACCTACACCACTACGTATCATATCAAAATAGTGATCAAAATAGGCTGAATATGTCGTAAAATTCGCGTTAATACTAGGCCATTGGTTCCTGTAATTAACACCAAACCTACTCATCTGAGTGTTCCCCGCAAAAGCAGGGTTAAGATAAAGTGGGGCTGCATAAAACTGTGAGAACTGCGGGTCTTGCGCCATCCCAGAATTCACCTTTAAAATGCATAGCATAAAGGCTATTAAACTTAACTTTAGAATATTTTTAGTTTTCAACACGTTATATTAACATACAAATACTGTTCAAAATTGTCGAAATATATGAAATAAGTTAGAAAGCTAAGGCTCATCGCAAGAGAAAAAGCCCTCTTTTCGATTAAAAAATCTAAAAACGTACAAATTACAGTGTCAGATTCTCTTTTAATTTACTAATTTCGATATCGTATTAAAACGGCATGCTATTCAATTTTGTACAAATGAATAGCATTAAAAATTAATCTGTACCTTTTTACGTTATTGCTGTTATACTAGTGTGTTTTAAAATTTTGAGTAAGCAACATCATGAGTAGTTCAATATTTAAGTACTTTCTTCTTCTATCTTTTTTATTTGGTCAAACTTTATTGGCTCAAGAGTTTAGTGAGTCATTCTGGTATTATGGAGATAATAACCGAGCAATACAGTTTAGTAAAAGCAACGGAAGAGCTGCGGATATCATTTCAAACCAAGCAACCCCTTTTGGCGTAAATGCAGCCGCAGTGGCGGCGCGTGCCACAAATGGCGAGTTACTTTTTTATACCGATGGAACAACAATATATGGAAAGGACCATCAAATAATGCCTGGCGGCAATATAACAGGCAATTCCACGATACAAAACGGCGTAACCATCAGCCCTTCTCCTATCGCAAATGATGAACTGATGCATGTCTATTTCATTACGAATGCTGGCGATTTACAATATGTCAATGTAGATTTAAATGCTGGAACATTCGGTGAAGTAAGCTCAGCCCCTATTGCCACAGGCATAACCAACTTGGCACCATTTGTTCAGAGTTTAAGGATTGGAGATACTTATTACCTCCTGTATCAAACCCTTATCGACAACCAATTAAAAATATCCCAAATCCAAAATGGAGGTACCCTCGCAGCTACTCCGGCTCTTAGCCATACTTTCTCCATTAGCTACGCATTAAATAATGTCAGCTTTAGAACCATTGGTCAAGACTCTGTTCAATTAGCCTTAAGTTCCGAAAATGTTGGATCCGCACCTAAAAACATCATCCTATTAGACTTATTAGGAGATAGCCCTTCTTCGGCAAATTTCGTCAACGAAACCTTACTCACGAATACTGGGGCAGTAAATCAGCAGATAACAGACATTGAATGGTCCGTTGGTGGTGCTAATCTATATTACAGCAGAAATAATACTACTACAAATGAAGGTAGCATTTTTCAGTTTAATCCTGACAGCCTTAGTACGGAAAACATACTAAACAGAACCATTAATGAGGCTTCCGCTTTACAAAACGGGCCCGATGGACTGTTATATTTCTTATACAATAATGGCGCATCTTCTTTTTTAAGTAGGATTCAATTTGCTGATTCGATACCTGATTCATTAAATATTCAATGGGACCTTTTTAATGGTGCAGACTTTGGAAATGCTCAGAACTTACCGCAATCGGCTCCACCACAATTAATTGATGCATTGGTGGATTTCGACTGGTACGATACGCAATTAAATACTGCTATCTGTCAGAACAACCCCATTTCATTTTTTGCACAATACGATGCATTAGAAGATATTTCCTCCGTATTTTGGGATTTTGGTGATGGACAGACTTCAGACGCTATCAGCCCAATAGTAAATTTTGCAGCTGCAGGTAGCTACAACGTGAAGTTGTTTGTGAACGCTGGCGGGAATATACTCATAGACTCCACAGTGGTAACTGTCGATATATTCGACAGCCAGGTGCAACTTCAAGACAGCACGGTCTGTGAACTTCCCTTACAAAATTACGGGCCTACATTAGGCGATGGTAGTGATCCAGATCAAGTAGTGTGGATAAACCCAGACCCTACAAAATTCACTGACAATGGTGATGGCACAGCCACTTTTCTCCAGTCAGGAACTTACTCAGCTGCTGTTACCGTTGGTGCCTGCACAGTTACAGCAACTTTCACACTTACCTTATACGAAGAAGGTAAGCAATTGGCCAATTTTTGGTATTTTGGTGAGGGGGCTGGCATTGATTTCAATGGTGATGCCGGGCCTCAAGCCGTCACAGATGGGGCAATTCTAGCAGAGGAGGGTTGCGCCACTGTCTCAGATGACAATGGGGACCTCCTATTTTATACAAATGGAGAAATAATATGGGATTCAGAGCATCAAGAAATGGCCAACGGCACTGACCTAGGCGGCAGCAGTGATGCCTCTCAAGGCGTAATCGCAGTAGCCCATGGTACTGATCCATCTTTGTATTACATCTTTTTGTCAGAAGATGAAAACAGTCTGAATAAAGGCTTTAAAGTAGCTTTAGTAGATTTAAAACTAAATAATGGCTTGGGAGATGTCGTCCTTAAAAATAGAAAGATATATGCACAAAATCTGGAAAAAATAGCTGCTGTTGGCACAGCCAACACCACTGTACTCACACATGAGCTAGGTACTAATAATTATCGCTCTTTTGATGTAAATGCCGAGGGCATAAATTCACCAGATTATGTGAGCCAAGGTGCTACTTTTTTAACCGCAGAAAGCACTGTAGGCTATTTAAAATATGCTGCTGGTGGTGATAAAATAGCCCACTCGTACAATGAAGGAGGCGCTTTTGTCGACTTTATCAGAAGGGACAGCATTGGAGGTTACGAATATGCATTATTAGATGTAAACTTCGGAGGTACCGTCTATGGTCTTGAATTTTCTCCCAGTACAAATTTTTTATATGTAAGCTTGCGAAGCGCTGGTGGAACCTCTCA